>CAYLJT010000149.1:0-12772 GCA_964383995.1 uncultured Polyangiaceae bacterium | reverse complement strand
TGGATCAAGCTTGATTCACCCTGCGAAAGCCTACAAAACAAGGCCTTTTCGCGTTTCGCCGCGGGTGGCCCGTGGCGTGCGATGGGCCCGGCCATGACCGCCCCCGCCATCGACCTCCGCCTCGCCTTCGTGTTTGCCTGCCTGCTCTCGGCCGCCGCGTGCAACAGCCTCACCGGCGCGGGCGACTTGGTGATCGAAGAAGAAGAGTCCGAACGCAGCTCGGGGGACGACAGCAGCGTGTCGACGGGCAGCGACGATATCGATCCCAGCACGACGACGACGAGCAGCACGGGCGGCGGCGACGGAACGGGCGGCGGGCACCCCGATCCGGCGAGCACCAGCGCAGCGACCACGACGGCCGCGTCGAGCTCCTCCGGCGGCGGGGTGGTGTGCGACTACCCGGACAGCGGTTTCGGCGTAAACGTTGGCAAATATGTGAAGTCGAGCTTGGCCTGGCAGGGCTACCCGAAGGGCTCCAATCAGCTCTCCACGCTGACCGCGGAGGACCTCTTCGACTGCGACGGCAGCAAGGGCATCAACGCGATCTTGATCATCACCTCGGCCGAGTGGTGCGGCGTCTGTCAGGACGAGGCGTCGGACCTGCCGAGCATGGCCTCCACCTTCGATGCCAAGGGCATTCGCGTGGTGACGTTGATGATCGAAGACTCCTACGGCTCGCCTGCGGACACCGGCACGGCCAAGGGTTGGAAGGACTATTTTGGTTTGGATGGAGTCGATGTGTTGGCCGATCCGAACTTCTCGTTCGCCGGCTACGGCTCGGTGGGGCTGCCGCTGCAAATCATCGTGGATCCAAGGACCATGGAGATCGTGGCGCGGGACGAAGGCTTCTCGGGCAGCTATGCGCAGGTGATCTCGGTCGCTACGCAGAACGGCGGTTGAAGCGCGCCGCCGGGGCTCAGCGCACGCCGAGCCCCGCCTTGATTTCGTCGGTGGTGCAGCCGATCCAGCGCGCGGCGGTCTCTTGGCTGGTGGAGAACGAGCGGCTCAGCATGCGATCGACGTACAGCGTGCCGGCGAGGTGATCGAGCTCGTGCTGCAGGATGCGCGCGGGCCAACCTTTTTCGCGCAGCGCGACGGGGTTTCCATAGGCGTCCGTGGCGTTGACTACGACCTCGAGGCTGCGCTCGACGAGGGCCATGTAGCCCGGCACGCTGAGGCACCCTTCGAGGAAGGTGGCGGTCGTGCCGCCCTCGAAGCGGAGCCTGGGGTTGACCAGCACCGTGAGCGGAAAGGGCCTTCTATCCCGGGCTTTTTTTTGATTTTCGGGGAGCCGTTGCATCAGGTCTTCGCGGTCTTCCAGGACGACGACCGCGACGCCCACGCCGATTTGCGGGGCCGCGAGGCCGACCCCAGGGGCTTTGCGCATGACGGCGATCATCGCGTCGACGAGGCGGAGCAACGGCGCGCCCCCGAGCTCATCGGGGCGGAGCGCGCGGGCCTGCGCGCGGAGCACGGGCGCACCTGCTTGGACGATGGGGGGCAGCTCGGCGTCGCTCATGGATGGCAAAACCATAGAAGATTCCGGGCAAAAGGGGCTAAGGTTTGGGCTTGGCTTGGGACCTGGAAGACCGCGTGAAGCGGCTCCGCGAGCGCGCTTCGCGGGGGATGACGTTCGGCACCGCGGCCGTGGCAGAGGTCCTCGCGAGGCTTGATGGACCGCAGGATCGGCTGACCGCGGTGCACATCGCCGGCACCAACGGCAAGGGCAGTGTGGTGGCGTTCGTGGAGAGCGTGGCGCGGGCCGCGGGCCTGTCCGTGGGTGCCTTTGTTTCGCCGCACCTGTCGCGCTTGTCCGAGACAATCCGGATCGACGGCGGGCCGATCGAGGATGGCGCGTTCGCCCAGGCGTTGCAGCGCGCGCTCGACGCGGGCCCGGATTTGAGCCTGTTCGAGACGCTGACCGTGGCGGCGTTCGTGGCGCTCAGCGAGGCGCGCGTGGACCTTGTGCTGATCGAGGCGGGGCTCGGCGGCCTGCGTGACGCGACGAACGTGATGGCACGTCCGGCCGTGACGGCGCTCGTGCATGTGGACCTCGATCATGTGGCCGAGCTGGGCCCGACGGTGGAGGCGATCGCGCGCGAAAAGGCGGGCATCGCCAGGCCCGAGGTGCCGTTCATCGTGGGGCCGATGGCGGCCTCCGCGCGGCAGGCCGCGCGGGATGAAGCGCGGCGGCGAGGCGCCCGCCCCGTGGTCGAGGTGTCCTTCGACGACGCGCGCGACGGGCAAGTCTTTGCGGCGGTCGACGGGGACGAGGTGGTGGTTTCGCTGCCGCGTCGGGGGCGCGAGGTGCCCCACGTGGTGTCGGTGCGGCCCGGCCTCGAGGGGCCCCACCAGGCGGCGAACGCCGCCGTCGCGCTTTCCGTCGTTGACCAACTTTCGGCGCGTTTTCCAGGGATATTGCCATGCGCTGCCGAGGGCATCGCGGGGGCTCGCTGGCCGGGGCGGCTGGAATATTTTGAGATCAAACAAATACAGGTGCTGCTCGACGGGGCTCACAACGCGAGCGGCGCCGAGGCCCTCGCGCGGGCCCTCCGCGCAAGGCCGTCGGCGCCCCACGCGCGCACCACGCTGGTGTTCGGCGCCTTGGCCGACAAAGACGTGGCGGCCATGCTGGCGGTGCTCGCGCCCCTGGCCGACACGATCATTTACACGACACCGCGCGGCCGCGCGGCGTGCCCCTTGGAGACCTTGACGCGCCTCGCGAGGGGGCTCGGCGAGCCCTCACCAACCGCCGCATTTCAAAGGGCTTTGGCGGCGTCTACCGCGGGCGATCGGGTGCTCGTCGCGGGGTCTTTGGGGCTCGTCGGCGAGGTGCGCGAGCTGCTCGTAGCAGGCGCCGCGTGGGACCGCGTCAGCTTCGGCGCCCAAGGAAAGGCCGAATGAGCGGCGACGCGGGGCTCAACGCGTTGATCGAAGAGACGCGCGCGCGCCTGCCCGGCCGCGCCGAGCGGCAGCGACGCATGGACCGCTATCTGGCGATTTTCGGCCAGCAAATGGGGCATTTCCCGCTCGTGAAGGTGACGGGCACAAACGGAAAAGGCTCCGTGGTGGCGATGCTCGAAGCCTGTCTCCATGGCTCCGGCTTGCCCGTTGGCGCCGTGACCTCGCCTCACCTCGTGAGCCCGATCGAGCGCGTTCGCTTCAACGGCGAGGTCGCGCGGGCCGCCGAGCTTTTGCCGCACGTGGAGGCGGTCGTGCGCGAAATGCGCGCGCGCATCGCGGCCGAGGGGGAGGGCATGCGCCTCTCTTTCTTCGAGGCGTTGCTCTTTGTAGCGCTCGCTTTTTTCAAGGAAAAAGGCGCAAAAATAGCCATCTTCGAGGGGGGCGTGGGGGGCAGCAACGACGCAACGAGCGCGCTCCCCGGAGCGCTGACCGCGCTCACCACGGTGGCGATGGATCACGCCGCCGAGCTCGGCCCCACGCTCGCCGACATCGCGCGGGACAAGGTGGGCATGGCCTCGCCAGGCAGCACGCTCATCGTCGGTCCAGGCGTCGATCGCGGCCTCTTCGACGTGGTGTACGGCGAGGCGCGGGCGCGCCATGTCTCGGTCATCGAGGAGCACGCTGAAGGCGTGCGCCTGGTTGCGCGTGGCCTGCGACCGGGGCTCTTGCAGGTCGCTCGCGGCCCCCTGTCGGGCTCCGTCGAGCTGCCGCTTTTGGGCCGATTTCAGGCGCAAAACGCCTCGGTTGTGTTGGCCGTGATGGAGCGGCTCAAGGACCTCGGCGTGGTGCGCGACGTGGCCCTCGAAGGCCTGTCGAAGGCGGCGTGGCCCGCGCGCATGGAGGTGGTTTCGGCGGAGCCCGCGTGGCTGCTCGACGTGGCGCACAACGAGGAGGGCTTGCGCGCGTTGAGCGCGGCCCTCGATGAGCTCGTGCCCTGCGAAAAGCGGGTGCTTGTGTACGGTGCGAGCGCGGACAAAGACACGAAGGCCTGTGCGCCGTGGGCCCAGCGCTTGGCGACGCGGCTGGCCCTGGTGGGCGGTTTTCATCGCGCAGCGCAGCCCGACGCGTTGATGCGCGAGCACGCTTTGCGCCCCTTCGCGCTGTTCGATTCACCCGAGGCCGCGTGGCAGGGGCTCGACGTGGCGCCGGACGACGTCGTCGTGGCGGCCGGATCGCTCTACATGGTGGGCGCGCTGCGAGAACGAATCATGGCTGCCCGGACGAGGATAGATTGAGCCCCACGTCGCCCGGCGCTCGCGCCCTGCTCATGCGCCTCCGCGTGCCGCTTTTTGCGCTGGTCTTCACGCACATCGTGGGGACCGCGGGCTACCACGTGCTCTGGCACGGTCAGGGGACGACGTGGTTCGACGCCCTCTACATGACGTTCATCACCGTCACGACCATCGGTTTCGCGGAGATTCGTCCGCTCGGCACCGCCGGCCGGCTGCTCACGATGTTCGTCGCGGCGAGCGGGATTGGCAGCCTGTTTTTTAGCTTCACCGTGTTGCTCGACTACGCGTCGAGCGATGAGACGCGCGCTGCGCGTAGGAGAAAGAAGATGCAGCACGCCATCGACAAGTTGGAGGGGCACTACATCGTGGCCGGTATTGGGCGCGTCGGCCGCGAGGCCGCCCTCGAGCTCTTGGCCGCAAAGTCCGCGATCGTGGCGATCGATCCGGGCGACGAGGCGCGACGCCTCGGCGACGAGAAGGGTTGTTTGTTCCTCCAGGGCGACGCGACCGACGACGGGGTTTTGGAGCGTGCGGGCGTCAAGCGCGCGCGCGGTCTCATCGTGACCACGGACAGCGACGCTACGAACCTGTACGTGATTATGTCGGCGCGTCTCATGAATCCGGAGCTGTTCATCGCAGCGCGCGCCGCTGACATGGCCTCCAAGCCGAAGCTCCTGCGGGCCGGCGCCAACCGCGTGATTAGCCCCTATGCCATCGGCGGTCATCGCTTGGCTCACCTGATGTTGAGCCCCCGCGTGGTGGACTTCTTCGAGACCGCCCTGCGACGCGGTTCCAAGGCCCTCAACATCGACGACATCCTGGTCGAGGTCGGCTCCCCCGCGGCAGGAAAGTCCCTCGAAGGCCTTCGTGTGCGGGCCGCCACCGGTGCGACGATCCTCGCCGTCTTGCGCGACGGAACGCCCCAGCCGAACCCCTCAGGGGACTTCCGTCTCGCCCCCGGTGACCACCTGTTGGTGCTCGGAACGGACGACCAGTTGCAAAAGCTGGAGCACCTCTTGAATCGCTAGCCCCGCGGGCCAAAAACGATGGCCTTTTCCCTGCGGTAGAAGCGCTGTCTTCCCACGCTGGCCTGAGGCCTCGTCCCCTCAGTGGAAAGGCGGCACTGATGCATCGAGGCCTCACACTTGACCCCAAGCCCGGGGCCTAGTTACGACTTCTTTCACCTGGCAGGGCGCTTCGGCTATGGCACGTGGAGTGCTCGGCCCGGCCAAAATTCATTTCCCCGAAGCCGTCGCCGACGGACGTCACGTTCGGTTCCCACTCCATCCAAGGTGATTCGATGCGAATCCAATCGAAGTCGCGAAGCCACATGTTTTTCGCGGCCTGCGCCGCGCTGACCGCCCTCACCACACCCGCGCTCGCGGCGGGCGAGCAGCCGAGTCTGGCGCTCGATCGCTTCAATCCATCCTATGCGGGAGACCGCTTCTTCGGGGTGACGTCGCCCTTCGCGGCGGGCGATCCCGGGCTTCATTTGATGCTCCTTGGGGACTATGCGCACGAGCCGTTGGTGCTGCGGCGCGACGCGGACGACGAACAGGTGGGCGCCGTTGTCTCGGACCAGCTCGTCCTGCATTTGAACGGCTCGGTGGCCTTCAAGAACCGCTACGTGCTCAACGTCGATGTGCCCCTCGCACTGGCCCAATCGGGGGAGGCGCCGAGCGATGGAACGTCGACGTTTTCGTCTCCCAGCGGGGCGGACTTCGGCGACGTCCGCCTCGGCGGCCGGGTCAACTTCATCGGCTCGTACTACGACGCCTTGCAGGTGTCGGGCGGGCTGTTTTTGTGGCTCCCCACGGGCTCGGGGGCCTTCGTCAGCGACGAGGCCGTGCGCGCCAAGCCCGAGCTCACGCTCGGTGGTCGCGCGTCCGAGCGTTGGATTTGGTCGGTCGCCCTCGGTCCTGAGCTGCGTACATCTTCCGAATACGGCTCTGTCGCCCAAGGCTCGATGATCTCGGGCGGGGCTGGCTTCGCCTACTTGTTTGGCGAGAAGCGCAATTTGCAGATCGGCCCCGAGCTGCTCTTGGCCACCGTGGCCGAAGATCCGGACGCGCGAAACACCAACGCAGAGCTGCTGTTGGGCGGGAAATACCGCTTTTTGCCCGCGTGGGAGGCGGGCCTCGGCATCGGGCCGGGCCTGACGAGCGGCATCGGCACACCGACCGTGCGTGGCGTGGCGATGATCGCGTACACGCAGGAGCCCAGTCAAGACGGTGACCGAGACAAAGACGGCATCAAGGACAGCAAAGATGCCTGTCCAGACACGCCCGGTGTCGCGGACAAAGACCCGAAGAAGCATGGCTGTCCGCCGCCCTCCGATCGGGACAAAGACGGCATCATCGACGACGTGGACGCTTGCCCCGACGTGCCCGGCGTGGCCAACGAGGACGCCTCGAAGCATGGCTGTCCGCCGCCCTCCGATCGGGACAAAGACGGCATCATCGACGACGTGGACGCTTGTCCGGACGTGCCCGGCGTGGCCAGCGACGATCCGAAGAAGCATGGTTGTCCGTCGGACAAGGACGGCGACGGCATCTACGACGAAAACGACGCTTGCGTCGATATTCCAGGCGTCGCGACGCAGGATCCGGCGACCAACGGCTGCCCGCCCGACAGCGACGGCGATGGCATCCGCGACGACAAGGATGCTTGTCCGCAAGAGAAGGGCAAGCCCAACGAGGACCCGAAGAAGAACGGCTGTCCTGAGTCCGTGCGCGTGACGGACAAGGAGATCTTCATCCTGCAACAGGTCCAGTTCGACACCGCCAAGGCCACGATTCGCAAGGAGAGCGACGCGCTCCTCGACGAGGTGGCGGGCGTCTTCAAGGATCATCCCGAGATAACCCTCGTCGAGATTCAGGGTCACACCGACAGCCGCGGCAGCAAGTACCTCAACACGAAGCTTTCGCAGGAGAGGGCTGACGCCGTGAAGAAGGCCCTCGTAACGCGCGGTATCGACGAAAAGCGGCTCACGACCAAGGGCTACGGCCCCGAGAAGCCTGTCGCCCCCAACGACACCGCCGAGAACATGCAGAAGAACCGCCGCGTGCAGTTCGTCATCCTCAAGAAGGAAGACAAGAAGCCGCAGCCGTAGACCGCTGGATGGAAGGGCGGCTGTGCATGGCCGCCCTTCATTCGCTGCTTTCCACCTTTTGGCAAAGATGAACAGGCCATGAAAAAGAGCTTTTTAACCCTGCTGCTCGTGCTCTCTTCGATGCTCTTCGCGTCGAACGCCCTCGCCGCCCACTTCCGCGGAGGCACCCTGTCGTGGAGCGTCCCCGACCCCGTGGGGGCGCCTCTGACAGTGAAGTTCAGGGTCCTGTTCGCCTGCCTCAACGACGGCAGCTTGTGCCGAACCAGCCTCTTTTTCGGTGACGGCCTGAACAATGGCTACGTCAACGGCGACGCCACGAACCTGATTGGCACGGGCATCGACGCTTCGGGCAACTCCTACAATGTGCATCGCTATTTCGTGACGCACACGTACGCCGCCACGGGGACGTTCTCGGCTTCGTACACCGATTGTTGTCGCGTCGACGTCGCCAACACGACGAACGCCACTGCCTATTCGGTGCGCAGCGTCGTGAGCCTTGTGCCGGGCAACAACGGTGGTCCCATCACGCAGGGGCCGCCGGTCTTGCACCTGCCGGTGGGCGGCATCGCCACGCACCTGTTTCCGATGCTCGATCCCGATCTCGACGCGGTGACGTGCCGCGCGGCGACCTCGGCCGAGTCGGGCATCAACCAACAGCCCTCGTTCAACGGCGCCGTGCCCGTCTTCACGCCGACCGCGTCGGGCTGCTTGATGACCTGGGATTTGAGCAGCGCGACGGCCGCCAACGCGGGCACGCAATACGCGGTTCAAACGATGTTCGAGTCGGTCCACGGGGGCATCACGTCGAGCTCGGCCCTGGATTATCTGGTCGAGTTCGTGAATCCACCGCCGCCCGCGTGCGCAGGGAGCGGCTCGTTCGTGGTCAACGTCGGGCAGGCCTTCACCACCAACCTGGTGGGCACGGTGAACCCCTTGACCGGCGGCAACGTGACCGTGGGCTCCATTGGTGTGCCCGTCGGCGGCAGTATCAACCCCGCGGCGGGCTCCAACGTTGCGAGCCCCTCCACGGTGACATTCTCGTGGACGCCCCAGGCGAGCGACGCCGGCACCGCGAGCGTGGCCCTGATTTCGTTCACGGACTCGCTGAACCACGCGGGCTCGTGCTTCGTTGCGCTGTACGTGCCCCAGTGCCCGAACTTCGGTCAGGCCTGCTCCGTGGGCGTCGGCGCGTGTCAGGCGTCGGGTCAGCTCGTGTGCTCGGGGAACGGCACCTCGGTGTGCAACGCTACTGCGGGCACGCCCGTCGCCGAGACTTGCAACAACATCGATGACGACTGCGATGGTGCGGTCGACGACGGCAATCCCCAGGGCAACCAGACCTGCAATACGGGCCTGCCCGGCGTATGCGGCGACGGCCTGACGACCTGCGCCGCGGGAGGCTCGCTGACCTGCGTGGGCTTCGTGCAACCCGGGACGGTGACCGAGACATGCAACGGCCTCGACGACAACTGCGATGGCTCGTTCGATGAGGGCTTTGGTCTCGGGGGCACCTGCACCGTGGGCGTCGGCGCGTGTCAAGCGCCGGGCGTCCTCGAGTGCGATGGCGTCGGCGGCGTCTACTGCAACGGCACGCCCGGCACGCCGACGTCCGAGACATGCAACAACATCGACGACAACTGTGACGGCGTGGTCGACGAGGGCAATCCGGGCGGCGGTGCTGGCTGCAGCACGGGGCTGTTCGGCGCCTGCGCGAGCGGCACGACCAGCTGCGTCGCGGGCGCGACGGCCTGCATTCCGACGGTAACGCCCGGCATGCAGACAGAGATTTGTGGCAACGCCGAGGACGAAGATTGCGACGGCGCGATCAACAACGACTGCCCCGATGCCGACGGCGATGGGTTGCCCGATTACGTTGAAATCGGCTTCGGGAGCGATCCCGACGACGCCGACTCGGACGACGACGGTGTGCCCGATGGCCAGGAGGCGGAGCCCGATCAGGACGCCGATGGCGACGGCTTGATCAACATCCTCGATCCGGACAGCGACAACGACGGGCTGTTCGATGGCACCGAGCTCGGGCTCGACTGCAACGGCGCCGACACCAACGCCAACGCCGGCAACTGCACGCCCGACGCCGATGGCGGCGCAACGACCACTGACCCGCTCGATCCAGACAGCGATGGTGGTGGTGTCTCGGACGGCTCCGAGGACGCGAACCTCAACGGTGCGATCGACGCGGGCGAGACCGATCCGACGAGCGGCAACGGCGCCGACGACGGCCAGGTCGTGGACAGCGACGGCGATGGGCTCAGCGACGTGCTCGAGGTTGCTCTTGGCACGGACCCGAACGACGCGGACAGCGACGATGACGGCGTGCCCGACGGCCAGGAGGCGAACCCGGCAGCGGACTCGGACGGCGACGGCATCATCAACGCGCTCGACGTCGACAGCGACAACGACGGGCTGTTCGATGGCACCGAGCTCGGCTTCGACTGCAACGGCGCGGGCACCGATGTGAACGCTGGCCACTGCGTGCCGGATGGCGACGCGGGCGCGACGACGACCTCGCCGATCAACCCGGACAGCGATGGTGGTGGTGTCTCGGACGGCTCCGAGGACGCGAACCTCAACGGTGCGATCGACGCGGGCGAGACCGATCCCACCGCGGGGCACGGCGACGACGATCTGCTCAACGCCGACGATGACAACGACGGCCTGAGCAACGACCTCGAGATCTTCCTCGGCTCGGATCCGAACGACGCCGACTCGGACGACGACGGCGTGCTCGACGGCAACGAGGCCAACCCGAGCGACGACGTGGACGGCGATAACAAGCCCAACATCGTCGACGAAGACGCGGACGGCGACGGCCTGTTCGACGGCACCGAGCTGGGTCTCGATTGCTCGAATGGCGACACCGACCTGTCGAAGGGCAACTGCATTCCGGACGCGGACAACGGCGCAACGACGACCGATCCGTTCAATGCCGACACGGATGGCGGCTCCGTGCCCGATGGCACCGAAGACGCGAACCACAACGGCACCGTCGACCCCGGCGAGACGGATCCGAACGACGGCACGGACGACCTCGTGGAGATGCCCGAGTGCGCGATCGACGCGGATTGCGGCGCGATCGACAGCGGCATGGTGTGCGATGACACGACCATGACGTGCATCGAAGGCTGCCGCGGCACCGATGGAAATGGCTGTCCGGAAGGCATGGAATGCACGTCGACCGACAGCACCATCGGCCAGTGCTTGCCCATCGAAGAGCAGCCCGAGTGCACGTCGGACGGCGAGTGCGGCGCCATCAACAGCGGCCTGATTTGCGAGGCCAACGTGTGCGTCGAGGGTTGCCGCGGTCTCAACGGCAACGGCTGTCCGGGCACGCTCGTGTGCAGCTCGACGACCGAGGTCGCGGGCACCTGCGGCGCGGCGCCCCTCGGCGAGGCCGAGTCCGGCGTGTTCCCCGAAGGCAACGGCATCCTGTGTGCGGCCAGCGCGCCCGGCGATACATGTGGCTCGAACGACGGTGTGCTCGCGCTGGTGGCCTTGGCGGGTCTCGTCGCCGTGCGCCGCCGCAGGGCCGCGTAGCTCGCTGCCAGGCCTCTCCGACCCTCCTCTTTTCCCCCCGTATTTGCTAGGTCGATCGCGTGCTGACCCACGCGATCGACGACGCCCTCGCAGCGCTCTTGGCGTTGCCGCGCACCGGCAGCGGCGTCGGTCTCGTGCGCTTTCGCGAGCTCATTTCGCCCTTGTTCGAGCGGCCTTGGCTGCCTGCGCAGGAGACCATCAAGATCACCGGCTCGAACGGGAAGGGCAGCGTGACGGCGATGACCGCGGCGCTGTTGAGCGCCCTCGGCGTGTCCGCGGGCCGCTACGTTTCACCCCATCTTTTCCGCTTCAATGAGCGCATTTGCATAGACGGCGAGGCCATCGATGACGGCGAGCTGGCGGCGGCGCTCGCGTGGTTCGAGCAGCGTCGCGCGGCCTTCGCGGGTCTGCATCCGGGGGAGCAAATCGGCGCCTTCGAGGCCTTCACGGCGCTGGCCATGCACGCGTTCGAAGCGCGTTCTCCCGAGGTTTTGGTGGTGGAGGCCGGGATCGGGGGTCGCTTCGATCCGACGCGGGTGTTGCCCGGCGGGCTCGCGGCGTTGGTGTCGGTGGACCTCGAGCACACGGACCTCTTGGGCGCGACGAAAGAGCTCATTGCCTACGAAAAGGCCGATATTTGCCCTGATGGCGGGCACCTCGTGCTGGGCGCGCTGGACGATGCGTTGTTCGAGCGCGTGAGCGGCTACGCGGCGCTACGGCGCATCACCGTGGAGCGACCGCTCGCGCGACGGCGCGTGGAAAACCTGACGCTCTTCCCCACGCATATGCAGTTCGATCTGCACCTCGACGGGCTCTCACTCCCCGATCTGCGCATGGGGCTCCTCGGGCGCCACCAGATCGACAACGCCGTGCTGGCCCTGACCCTCGTGCAGCGCTGGCTCGTGCGCACGGGGCGCGACGCGCTGCTGCGCGAGCTTCCCGATGCGGCCCGGAGGGCGCTCGGCGCCTTGCGTTGGCCGGGCCGCTTCGAGCGCGTGGCCGAGGATCCCGAGGTGTTCGTCGACGTGGGGCACACGCCCGAGGCGGCGCGGCGGGCGGCGTCGACGGCGCGCGAGCTCGCGGGGCAGCGGCCGATCGTGATCCTCGCGGGGGTGTCAGCGCAAAAGGATGTGGAGGGCGTGGGCCTGGCGCTGGCCGCGGTGGCGCACGAGGTGGTCGCCACGAGGGCGTTGTTTCGCGGGGCCGCGCCTTCGCGCGTGGCGGCGGCGTTTCGCGCGGCGCGCTCCGAGCTTGGGGTGCACGAGGTCGATGAGCTGCGCGAGGCGGTGGCTCTCGCGCGCGAGCGTGCGGCCCAGGTGGGCGGTGTGGTGCTCGTCGCCGGGAGCTTGTACCTCGCCGTCGAGACCACAGAAGTTTGTGCTCAAAGGGATCCGGCCGCGTTGCGCTTCTTCGGCGGCTAGCGTGCTGGCCGATGGCGATAGCGGCGGTTTTCGCGGCGCTAGCGCGCGTTTCCGCCGAGGTGCTTGAGGACTGTGGCGATGACGGCCTTCATTTCGGCGCGCGACGCGATGACGTCGATCATGCCGTGCTCCAACAAAAACTCGGAGCGTTGAAAGCCCGGGGGCAGGGTTTGGCGGATGGTGCTCTCGATCACGCGAGGCCCCGCGAAGCCGATCAGCGCTTTGGGCTCGGCGACGTTGACGTCGCCCAAAAACGCGAAGCTGGCCGCCACGCCGCCGGTGGTCGGGTTGCGCAGCACCGACACGAAGGGCAGGCCCGCCGCACGGTGTCGCGTCAACGCGGCCACCGTCTTCGCCATTTGCATGAGCGACAGGATGCCCTCCTGCATGCGGGCTCCGCCGGACGCCTGAAGCAGCACCACGGGCAGGCCTTGATCGGTGGCGCGCTCGAACACGCGCGTGATCTTCTCGCCCACGACGCTGCCCAT
>CAYLJT010000148.1:0-12829 GCA_964383995.1 uncultured Polyangiaceae bacterium | reverse complement strand
GGCTTGCGCCAGATAATCGTCGACGCCCGCTTCGGCGGCGATGGCGGCGGCGGTGAGCGCGTTGTCGCCGGTGATCATGACGGTGCGAATGCCGATCCGGCGCATCTCGGCGAAGCGTTCTCGAATGCCGCCTTTCACGATGTCTTTCAGCTCCACCACGCCGAGCGCGTGGGCGCCTTCCACCACGACGAGCGGCGTGGCTCCCTTCTTGGCCACCTCGTCCACCTGCCGTCGGACCTCGGCGCCGAGCTTACCTCCCATTTCGGCAAGGTAGCGCGCTATGGCGTCGGCCGCTCCCTTGCGCACGCGTCGGCCGGCCACGTCCACCCCGCTCATGCGTGTCTGGGCGGTGAAGGGCACGAACGTCACGGCATCTCCTAGCTCCGGGGGCTCCAGGCTCCACTTCTCTTTTGCCAACGCCACGATGCTTCGCCCCTCCGGTGTCTCGTCGGCCAGCGACGAGAGCTGCGCGGCGCTGGCCAGGCTCTTTTCGGCCACGGAAGGCGCCGGCCAGAACGCCGTGGCCTGGCGGTTTCCCAGGGTAATCGTGCCGGTTTTGTCGAGCAGCAGCACGTCCACGTCGCCCGCGGCCTCCACCGCGCGCCCCGAGGTTGCCACCACGTTCGCTTGGATCATGCGATCCATCCCTGCGATGCCGATGGCCGACAAAAGGCCACCGATGGTGGTTGGAATCAGGCAAACCAGGAGCGCCACCAGCACGGTCAAGCTGACCGGGCTTCCCTGTCCAGAAACGTCGACGGCGTAGCTCGAGAACGGTAGCAAGGTGACCGTCGCCAGGAGGAACACGATGGTAAGACCCGCGAGCAGGATATCGAGGGCGATTTCGTTCGGTGTCTTCTTGCGCTTCGCGCCTTCGACCATGGAGATCATGCGGTCGAGGAAGGTTGCGCCCGGATTGGCCGTGATACGCACGACCAGCCAGTCGGACAGCACACGCGTACCTCCGGTGACCGCGCTGCGATCGCCACCGCTCTCGCGGATGACGGGCGCGCTTTCGCCCGTAATGGCGCTCTCGTCCACGGAGGCCACGCCCTCGACCACCTCCCCGTCGCTGGGAATCAGCTCGCCAGCCGACACCAACACGTGGTCGCCCAACACCAGCTTGGCCGAGGTAACCTCTTCCCAGGCGGCGTCTTTGCGGGCCGCGGCGAGCCGTTTGGCGCTCACCTCTTGCCGAGCCTTGCGCAGGGTGTCCGCCTGGGCCTTACCACGCCCCTCGGCCATGGCTTCGGCGAAGTTGGCGAAGAGCACGGTCAGCCAAAGACAAACCGAAACGGCCAAGATGAAGGTCGTCGAGGCATCTCCCTCGGCGCTGACGAGCGCGTGCAGAAAGAGCACGGTGGAAAAGACGCTCCCGACCTCGACGACGAACATCACGGGGTTCCGAAGCATGAGCCGAGGGTGAAGTTTGCGCAGGGCATCGCGGGCTGCGCCAAGCACGATGTCTCGGTCACGGGAGGCCTTGATCGGGTGGTGTGCGCTCATGGTAGACCTCGAACGGGCGCGCCCGCGTTGGCAAGGTGCTCGGCCACCGGGCCCAGGGCCAGCACCGGCACATAGGTGAGGGCACCGACCAGCGCGACGGTGCCCACCAGCAAAAGGACGAACAGCGGTGAGTGGGTAGGCAAGGTGCCGGCGCTCGGCGGAACCAGCTTCTTTTTGGCCAGCGACCCGGCCATGGCAAGCACCGGGACGATGACGCCGTAGCGCCCGATCATCATGCACACGCCCAAGCCCAGGGCATAGAAGGGTCGGCTGGCGTCCAGGCCCGCGAAGGCCGAGCCATTGTTGTTCGCCGCCGAGGAGAAGGCGTACAAAATCTCGCTGAAGCCATGAGCGCCGGGGTTTCCGACGGAGCCCCGACCCTCGGGCAGCACACAGGCGACCGCGGCACCAACCAGCACCGCGAGCGCCGGGAGGAGGATCACGAGGGAGGCCATCTTCATCTCGTAGGCCTCGATCTTCTTGCCGAGGTACTCCGGAGTCCGGCCAACCATCAAGCCCGCGACGAATACGGCAACCACGATGTAAATCACCATGCCGTACAGACCCGAGCCCACGCCGCCAAAGATGATCTCCCCAAGTTGAATCAAGCCGAGGGGCACAAGCCCGCCGAGCGGCGTAAAGCTGTCGTGCATGGCGTTGACCGAACCGTTCGAGGCCGCCGTCGTGGCCGCCGCCCAAAGGCCGCTTTGGGTGATGCCAAAGCGCAGCTCCTTGCCTTCCATGTTGCCCCCGGCTTGCAGGGCCGAAGCGGTTTGATCGATGCCCAGCGCGGAGAAAAGCGGGTTTCCGTGCTGCTCCGCGGCGAGCACCGCAAACACCAAGGGCAAGAGCACGAGCGCCATCGCCACGAGGACCACGACGCCTTGACGTTTGTCTCGGACAAGTTGGCCGAACGTGAAGCACAGGGCGGTGGGGATGACCAGGATGGCGAGCAGCTCGACGAAGCCCGAGAGGGCCGTCGGGTTCTCGAAGGGGTGCGCCGAATTGACATTGAAGAAGCCACCCCCGTTGGTGCCTAGCTGTTTGATGGCCTCCTGCGAGGCCACGGGCCCGAGGGCGAGCACTTGTTCACGGACGGTTGTGCCGTCGCTCGCTACGGCGGGCTCGAGCAGGTGAGCGACCGCGGAGGGCGCCAGGGTCTGCACCACGCCCTGGGAGATCAGCACCACGGCGACTACCCCCGAGAGGGGCAGGAGGACATAAAGCACGGTCCGGGTAAGGTCCACCCAAAAGCTACCCAGGCCCACCGTGGTCTTTCGCGAAAAGCCGCGGCAAAGCGCCACCAGAACAGCCATGCCCGTGGCCGCGGACAGAAAGTTCTGCACGGTAAGGCCCAGCATCTGGGTCAGGTGGCTCAAGGTGGTCTCACCCGCGTAGGCTTGCCAGTTCGTGTTCGACGCGAAGCTGACGGCCGTGTTGACGGCGACCTCGGGACCCACACCGGGCAGGCCCTGGGGGTTCAAGGGCAAGAACGCCTGGAGGCGTTGCAGCCCATAGACCAGCAAGGTGCCGACCAAGTTGAAGAGCAGCAGCGCAGCGGCGTACTCCTTCCAAGTCATCTCGTCCGTGGGGCGAACACCGGCCGCCCGGTAAAGCCCCCGTTCCAAGGGTCCGAAGACCCTTTGAGCGAGCCTCGCCTCCCCTGCGTAGACGCGAGCCATATACGCCCCGAGGGGCAACGAGACCAGCAGCAACACGGCGAAGTACAGGCCCACTTGCAGCAGCGATGGGGCAGTCATTGCATCTTCTCCGGATAAAGAAGCGCGAAGCCCAGGTAGCCCAGCAAGAGGAGAGCCAGGACCGCGCCGACCACGACCAGGGCGTCCATGTCAAAGGCCCTCCACCAGGTGTGCAAAGCCCCACGCCAGGCCGAACGCGGCGACCACGAGCAGAACAACGAGGATGTCCATGACTCGAGGAAGCTAGTCGCTGCCTCGCGCGAAACCCGTCAAGAGTGGGGCCTTCGGTATCAAGAAAGTATCAAGACCGAGCGGCCCGCGCGTGGATCAAAGGCCGCGCCTGGCCCTGCGCCTTCCCACCCACGCCGCCAGGGCACCAAGCAACAGCGCGCCCGCCCCTGCATGCGACCCAGCGCCGGACCTTACCTTGCACGCGCACCCTCCCGCATCGTTGGCGGGCGATCCGTCGTTGGCAAGGCCGCCTCCACTTCCCCCCACACCGACCTCGGCGCCCCCCGCTCCCACCCCAGCGCCGCCGACGCCCGTGGTGGTCGAGCTGCTTTGGGCCGCAGCACCGCCCGCGCCCCCTGCGCCCCCTGCCCCGCCCGTCCCGGAAAGAGGGGGTCCCTCGCACAGGCAGTAGTCCGAAGCGTGACCGGAAGGTGGGTCACACGGCAGGGGATTGTTCTCCTCCTTCATGCACCCCGGCTCACCACCGAAGGCGCCCACGCAGGTCATGCCAGCAGCGGCGCAATAGGCTGTACAGCCCTCGCCGTTGGAGAACACGCCTTCACACGTGGTGTCGGTCTCGACGCACACTTCGTAGCTTGGTAGGGCTCGAATTCCGTCGCAGCGACCGGGCAGCGGGGGCGTCGATGGATCGCAGGAAAGGAGCTCGAACGTCGTGACATCCGCGGCGTCGCTCTTGGTGTCGTCGGTGCCGTCGAGCACCAAGCGGCAGGTCCCGCCCACGGCGCAAAAGACGTCGGCGATCTCCACCTTCGTGCAGCCATTGCCCACCTGACTGACCACCTTCTTCTGCGAGCCACCGACGTCGTCGTAGGCGATGTAGTCCGCGTCGTCCGTGCGGTTCGCGGAGGCACGGAAGCTCGTGACCACGCGGTAGGTGCCTGCCACCGCGATGGGAGGTTGCCAGATGGCCTTGCCATCCGTGGAGCCATCGCCGACGTATTTGCTCAAGTAGCGGTAGGTGCCCTGGCAGGCCTCCACGTTGTGCGACTGGAAGTTCTCGGGGTGGACCTCGGAGTAGCCCGACCCGGGCGTGTCGTTGTCGACCTCCAGCACAAGCCCGACGGGGCAGTCGTCGGCCCCCGCGGGGGCGGCAAGCAACAGCCAAAAAGCCGCGGCCAAAGGTGCCAAAACGCGCATCGGGGCATGGTCGATCGTTTTTTGGGATTTGACAAGGCCCGGCCTTCCAACGTCTACTGAAGGGCCATGCTGCCCTCCCTTCGTACTGCAAAGCTCTGCGCCCTACCCGCCCTCGCCGCCCTGTTTGTTGCTCCAACCTGGCTCGGTTGCAGCAGCGATGCCGACCCCGAAGCACCTACGAACCAGGGCGACGGGGGCGCCGGCGGCGGTGGCAGCACCAACATCGGCGGCGGGTCGTCCTCGTCCTCGGCGTCGACCGGGGGTGGCGGAGCCGGAGCCGGCATGCCAGGTGGCGCGCTCGACCCCTACGTCGATGTCCCGCCCACAGGCCCCTATGGCAGCCACGATGTCAAGGTTCCCGCGGCCACCAACTGGGTCAACACGGGGCTCTACCTGCACACGGGGCAGCAGGTCACCATCGCTGCCACCGGCAGTTGGTCGATGGACAGCAAGAAATACGTCGGCCCCGCCGGCCTTGCCGGGCCCATCGAGCGGGGCTGCCCACGCAACCAGCTCGTGGCAAGGTTGGGCTTGCACTACGACGATCAAGAGCTCTTTTGCATCGGTGATGGCGCGACCATGACAGCCACCAAGGACGGCATCGTGTTTCTAGGCGCCAACTACGACACCGACCTGGGTGAGACCTACGGCACGCGCCTGGAGGCCGACGGTGTCCTCGATGTCACGCTGACCAGCGACGGAGACACGGTGCCGACGATCGCCCCAAGCGACCTGGAGAGCTACGACTTCGCCGCGGTAACGAGCGGTTGGGTCGAGCTGCGCAGCAACCGTGTGATGGTCACCATCCCCGCGGCCGAAGCGCTGGCCGACCGCGAAACGGCTCTCGCCTCACTACAAACGCTGGACTCCATCTACGACATCGAGAGCGAGCTGCGGGGCGCCGTACCCTACCTAGGTCAGCTCGTCCGCTTCTTCCCCGACGACAACATCAACGCCATCGGTGCCTACATGTTGGCGGGCAACCCGATTCGTACCGTGCCCGAAATCATGTCCGGCTACCCCGACCAACGCATCCTGCGCGCGTCGGTGGACAGCACCGACATCTGGGGCTTTTCCCACGAAATGGGCCACACCTTCACGCTCACCAACGGCACGTGGGTGTACATGATCATCAACATCGAGTCCTGGCCCAACGTATTTACCCTGCGCGCCCTCGACACCTTGAACCGCACGCACCCCAACAAAGAAACCTACTGCGACAACAAGGACACCTACCTTGCCAGCGGCGTCTACGACGACGTGCGCAACGATCCTTTCTTGCAGCTCTGCTTCCTGATGGAATTCACCAACGCCTACGGTTGGGAGCTCTGGATCGACTTCTACAACGGGATGAACAGCACCACGAACAACGACATCCCCTACGACCCCTACGACGACGGCGTGACGTGGGGATTTGTCCGAGACAGGTTCAACACGGCCGCCGGGGAGGACACGACCGCGTTGTTCGACACGTGGAGGATTCCGGTGACGTCGTCGCTTCAGTCGCTGGCGCCCGCGCCGGGCAAGCTGCCGGCTTGGCCGAGCTTGGTGGATGGGCGTATGTGAGGCTCGGAGAACCTGCCCCCTATTGGCGAATCAGTCGAATGCCTCAGCGACCCCGAGCCTGGAGATCCTCTCCTGGCGCTCGGTGACACCGCGGACCACGAGGATGGCGAGGCCGCCCGAGAGGGCGTTGAGAGACACACAAACCATGTCGAACAGCGTGGCCGACGCGAGCTCGCTTGCGTTGGTGCCGGCAGCCTTCATCCAAAAACTCCCAACGTAAGATAGCAGGCTGCCGCTTATCCATGCGGCCCACCAGAACGACACGATCGCGGAAGAGTCACGCTGGTCGGAATAGCCGATGCCCCGCCAGATGGACTTCATGATTTGGTAGGGGAGAACAAAATTGACGAGCGGGATGAAGAAGCTCCACACGGCGCTTCGCCCGGATGCCACGTCGAGACGCCCGAAGACGTCGTGGTTGGTTGCCGCGCGGTGGAACCAACGAAGGAACGTGATGGCTGAGACAATGAAAGCGATAACATAGAGCGCGCTCAAAACGCGGACCCGTACGTCGTTGCTATCGGCTTCTTCCATGGTGAAGGCGCCGCCCGACGCAATGCGCCCGAGAAGCTCCTGCTGCATGAGCCCCGAGACGACACGGCAGGCATCGATCGCGACGACGACCCCGAGAACGGTGGTGGCGGTTTTTGCCCGCGAGCGCAGCGAAACGTACGAAGGCATCTGGCCTTGAGTAGAGCCGACCTGCCGCAGCCAAGCAAGAGGTTTCGTTGGCTGAGACACACCGCCGCAAAGGAAGCGAGCGTCGGGCGGAGGAGGCGTAATCCGCGACGCTTGGCCCCAGCGGGCGGTGGCTAGGAAGGTATCGCCATGCCCACGGCCTTGCTCAGGGACTGCGCGAGCGACGTGGCCGTCTGGAAGCGCTGGTCCGGCTCTTTGCGCAGGCAACGGAGAATGGCTGCTTCGAGGGGTGGTGGTATGTCGGGGCGCAGCGTGCTCGGTGCGACCGGCTCGCGCGTGGCGATCACTTGCGCGATCGTTGCGGCGGGGCTTTGCCGAAAGGGCAGCTCGCCCGTCATCAGGCGGAAAAGTGTGCACCCCAGGGCCCAAACATCGGAGCGGGCATCCACCAAGTGTGCCCCACGAAACTGTTCGGGAGGCATGAACGCCGGAGTCCCCATGGGGACCGTCCTGGTGGGGCCGTCAAACCCGCGGCGGCCAATGAAGGCACCCAACTGGAGAACCTTGATGACTTTCCTTCCTTGCGCGTCTCTGGCAACGAACAGCGTCGCCGGTTTCAGGTTGCCATGGACCATGTTCAAGGCGTGGGCGGCGCTCAGCGCGGAGCAGGTCTGGGCGACATGCGCCACCGCGTCGCGCAGGGGAAGAGGCCCGTTGGCTTCGAGCAAGTCGGCTAGGTCTGTGCCCTCGAGCGCCTCCGTCACCAGGAAGGGCGTGCCGTCGGGGAGCTGGTCAATCAGGTACACCCTTGGAATATGCTCGATCGGCAAGAGTTGTGCGGCCTCCGCTTCACCCCGCATGGCTGCGAGAATTCTCGCGCTTTCACCAGGCCCCTCCCCAATCGGGCGCACGATCCGCAGGAAGAAAGGCTGCTCGTCGTCAGTCCGGCGAACCAAGAGTGTCAACGCCATGCCGTTTGCGGCCGCGAGCTTCTCGACGCGGTAGCGGCCCGCAAGGATGTCTCCCGTCGTTATCTCCAACATAAGGTTCCATGTTCGCTGAGTGGGGGTTGAGGAAGAACTACTGTTGCCGGCTCCTCCGTTGGTTTCCATGGCTTACGTTCGGCGGTCGGGGAATGCTCGCGATGCAAGAGGTAACCGCCACGGGGGGCCAGCACGTCGTACCTTCCAGAGAACCACCTGTGCGCGCGCTGGTGGTCGACGGTCACGCCCGTGCGCTGCTCAATCCACACGGCGGAACCGCGCAAGGCTGTTGCTATCGGCGTCTGCGGCGCGGAGCCGCTGCGCCGGCGAGGCCTCCATGCAATCCCAAATTTGGGAGCGATCGACGTCAGCCACAGCGTCCAGGACTTCCGGGAAGGTTTCGGCCAAACGACGAAGGGCTGCACCGCAAACGGGATGGTCGAACAGCGTTCGGGACGCCGGACGAAAGAAGTGGGCGTGAGTCGCCTCGTCAAGGGGGTGGCCGTCGGAGTCGACCAATTTGCCAGCGATGGCGACCATGGCGGTGGTTACGGTAGCACGAGCCGGGGACTCCAGGTTGTCCTTTGCGTCGGGTTGATCAAACATCACGCTGACCGTATTTCGGGTTATCCTAACCGCTATGCATCCTGCCCCCGTCCACGTGCTTGTTTCGAACTCGCGGGACGACACCGCCCTCCGCGAAGAGCTACGCAGCCGCCTTGCAGGCCCAACGCGACAGGGCCTGCTCCTGGTTTGGGACGACGGCTGGTTTTTGCCTGAAGCTTCATGGAAAGGCGGGATTTGGCGGCATCTCAACGCTGCCAACGTGGTGCTTCCGCTGGTAGGCGCGAGCTTCATGGCGTCCGATTTTGCGCAGCGCGAGATGGAGCGAGTTCTTGAACGGAGGCAGGCCGAAGGGGTCCTGGTCATCCCAGCTTTGATACGTCCATCCCACTTTGGTGGTAGTTCCGTCGATGGCATCGGGCAGGCCCCCGCTGTCACGCGTTGCGGCGCTGCCCGCGCCCTACGACCCCTAACGCCCCGCACTGCCCGCGCGCTTTGCAGGCAGATCCGACTTGCTACGCGTTCTGCGCGGACGCCCTGGAGGAGGGGAGAAGCCTGGCCATGGTCGCCGGTCTGCAATCTACCTTGGAGGTGGCAGGGCAACATCGATCGAGGCAAGCCCTGGAGGTGGACATCGCGATGACGATTGACGCCCCCCGGCGCCTGGGCAACGCGCCTCCCATCCGAGTCTTCCTCTCCTATCCGCGGGCACGCAAGGACGCGCTGCGGGAGCTGGAAGGAGCCTACCGGCCCTTGGTACAAGGGGGCGCGGCGGTGGTCTGGTACGACGAGGGAGATTTGGTAGCCGGCGAGGCGTGGCGAACACGTATCGAGCAAGAGCTGGCCCGAGCCGATATCGTTGTTGCCCTGGTTTGCGAAGAGCTGCTCGCCTCGACGGAATGCCTGCGGGAGCTGGAGCTGGCAAGGTCGCGGGCTCGCATCTGCCCGACGCTGATCGCGCGTTGCGACTTCCACAAGCACGCGCTGATAGGTGGACTTCAGCTTCTCGGCCCAGCGACGCCGTTCGACGAGCTGAAAGCCGCGTCACGCGACGAAAATCAGTTTGTCAGTCAGCGGCGTGATTGGCTAGACCGCTGGAGTCAAGATCTTCAGCGTGTGGTCGGTGCCGTGCGCGACGAAGCGAGCACGTTTGGACGGTACTACGCGGGCCTGCGTGGGTCTGCCTTCCAATGTGCAACGGCCTGCGCGGAGGAACTTCAGCGGTCCGGGGTAGACTGCGACCCAGCAGCCATCGTTCACTTTGTCTCGGACGTCGTCGCGTGCAAAGACGCGAACCTGGTCCATTACGCCTGCCGCACCTTGACGGAGAGCCTTTTCTTGGCGCGGTGGATCGAGCTCGAGCCCGACCTGGACAAGATTTGGCTGCTATTGGACGACCTCCTAGCGCTCGCTAGCCAGGGCAGGGATGCGGAGGCGCTGCTCGCGCTGCATCGCTTCTTCGCAGAAGCGCACGCAGCCTTCACCGTTCGTGGCGCCGATGTTCGGTCTCCCCTGGCCAATTGGGTCATGAAGCGAAACCCGTCGGCGCGACTGACAGAGCCGATGTACCTTGCCGTTTCCGCCGAGGGATGTGCGGATCCGCCCCGTGGGCCGGAGGCACCCCTGTTGATGGGATTTGGCAGCGTGTCGCCCGTTTCGGGCCGAGACGCTGTATTGTTCAGCGCGGGCGCCAATGTATGCCTACTCGAGGGTCCCGACCTGCGCGTCGCTGCGCGCCTATGTGTCAGCGCTGGAGGCAGCGTCATTGCGTCGCCGCGCGGAGACGTCTTTCTCTCTGTGGAGGGTACGCGGCTGGTATTGCGGTCGACGAGGACGCTCGCACCTCGACTCCGTTTGGTAGGGCGTCTGGCCGAAGACGACGCGCCCGGAGCGGACCACGCCTTTTGGAGCCCCGACGGCAGCGGCGTGTATGCCGTTCATCGTTCGATCATTCGGCTCTGGCACACTGGCAACCTTACAGGTGGGACGCGGCAGCCTGAGGTCGAGACCCGCATGCCATCGATAATGTATCGGCCCGCGGTAAAGGTGGGCCGGTTCGTTATCGCGGCAGTCAATAGCTTTGACGCTGAAGAGTTTGCCCCAGGGCTCCTAGTGCTCGATGACGCCACCTTAACCGTTCGGGCACACGTTCCCGTACCAGGCGAGAATGTCGACGGAAACATCACGCTCGCGGCAGTCCACTCCCTGCGTCGGGTTCTTGTTTTCACGAAAACCGATCTGTGGTCCTACGACTTAGACACGGGACTGACACACCTCAGGAGGCTCGATTTTTTGCTCCAACGCTGGGACGCCAGCCGCCCGGCAAACCTACCGGTGGCGCTGACCGGCCATGAGGATCGACTGTACGCCTGGGACGGCTCGGCAGTCCATGTGTTGCAGACCGCGACCGGTAAGGCCGAAGCGTCCTGCTCGATACGGCTTGCTGGCGATGTTGATGGTATCGTCGTGGGTCCCTCGGACGACGTGATACTCTTCTACCGAGAGGAGGGGCTCAGCTGCCTACCTACGCGCTCAATCACGGCGTCGCGAAGCGCCAAACCGGAAGCCGTTTGCCTGAAGGCCAACTTCTTCTACAAACACTGGCGCCAAGACACGAGCGGGCGTGCGGTGGCCAGGCCACGCGGCAACCAGTTTCTCGTGCGAGACCTCGATACACTAGGTGTTCGTGCTGCTGTTCACCGTAACAAGATCGCAAAGGATTTTCAGCGTCTGGAAGCAAACGGTAGCACCACCTACGCCGTGATTACCGACGACGGCGCTTTGCATCTCTGGAATAGTATCCGCGAGGCCGAAGTCATGACGGTCAAGGCCTGCGACGAAAAGCCTAACGTCTCCGCGGGGTGTTTTGTCGGGCCATTCCTCGTCATCGCGCTTCGAGGCGACCACCACATTCCTCTGCTGGCAATCGGCATTGGAACAAACGGCGAACAGCCGGTCTTATGGCGTACTACTGCGTCCGACATCCACTGGTTGCGCAACATAGCAACCTTTGCCCCCTTTCTTGGGGGCGTCTTGGTAGCTAGCGACAAGTATCATGGCGGTCTTTACCTTTGGCGTGATCCTATTCGTGATCTGCGCCTCAACGATGGATTCATATGGCACGACCCGAGGTCGAGGTCGGAGTCGGCCGCCCGCCCCATCGTAGTGACTTCGCCGCCGTTTGGAATGGACGAGCCAGTTGTCGTCGATCCCCGGGCTGCGGGTTGGACAACGTTTCTACGCGGATCCCACGGGGAGCTTTATGGATACAATCACATCACCTGGACGATCGCAGTTTTCCGTCCGACCCAGGGTGGCGCTGGCGTTGAGATGGAGACACTCGCAACTGGTGTTCAGATGACCAACTGGCACTTTTCGTCACCCTACCTTTGTATCGCGTCGAACTACTTCGGCGCAGTGTTTCTTGTCGACGTTCTTCGCAGGACGACTGAGCTTGCGGCGATCGGCAACGGTGTTGCCTTTGCCAGGGCTTTTGGAGAACAGACCAACGCATTGGAGGTTTTTCCCGTAGGCGATACTCCTCCGCTGCGCTTTGAAAGAAGGCTCCAGAAGTGACCCGACCACTTCGCCGACGTCTCATGGTTGGCCTTCTTCAGCTCGCCGCAACGTTTGCTGTTGCGCTGGTGCAACCGATTCGTTCAATGACTGGCGCAACGGCAGCCGCCTTCCTCGCGACCTGCGGGACGATTGCTTGGACATTGGGACTGATTGTGCAATCGCGTGAGACCAGAGCAATGGCGACGCCGCGAGGCGCGGTCATATGGCTGTTCACGACGATGTACGCTGGTGGTTCTTCGTTCAGCTTTATGAGGATGGGCTATGATGCCGTGCTCACCCTGGACTTCATCCTCCGCGCTCCCCCCAAATACTACTCCGACCTCAATGCCCATCTCGCGGCGACGCCCGTACTGATTCCCGTGGGCATTTCGGTTCTCGCCATGCTCGTCTGGACCTGGTACGGCGGTCCCTGGACCCAACGCGGCATGCCGCGCGCTTCGTACAAAGGAGATGCCGCCCTGGGGCGCTGGCAGGTTTTGGAACCTCCGAAGCGCCGTCCTCCTTGACTCGCGACCAACCTTACCTAGCCCACACGCTCCAACCGCTTCACATACCCGCGGTCGATCAAGCTCTCGAACTGCTTGCGCAGGGTCCGGGCAAAAATCGGGTCCTCCAGTAGCACCCCGGCTTCGATGTTCCTTTCGTGCGCGGCCTCCGTCAGGTTGGCCGACGTCACCAGCGCTCCTGCGTCGTCGACCACCACACACTTGGCATGCAAACACGCGCTGTCGTCCCCCGTGGCGTCGAGCGACCGTGGGTCGTAATACACCCCGGGTACGGGCTCCCAGGGCCACACCTCCCTGCGAAACCAGCTTACAAACGCCGCTTCGACCTCCCGATAACCGGCAGTCGCCCTGTGCTCCGTACGCCGCAAATTGACGAACATGCGCACGGTCAGGTCAG
>CAYLJT010000147.1:0-12869 GCA_964383995.1 uncultured Polyangiaceae bacterium | reverse complement strand
GAGCCTATGGACTCATATGGAGCTGATGAACCTACGTGCCGTGAACGCTTACGCTATTTTTTGACAGCGAGAAGCTCGACCACTCCATGAGCGCGTCGTATTACGTGGCGCTCTGTCACGAGCACTTCGGCAGGGTGGCAAGCGCCTGGGGCGGCTATGTTCGCCTTGCGGATGAGGCGCGGCGGCTCGAAAAGAAGCCGCAAGAGAGCGAGGCCCGCAGCCGCGCCGAAGGCGTCAAGCCAAGGCTTCCCTACTTGACGCTTGTGGTATCCAACGAGATGTCCGAGACGGCGGGTCTCGCTTTGTGGCAAGACGGCGAGCGGGTACCACGCGAAGTCTGGAACAATCCGGTGCCCGCGGATCCGGGGGAGCATGTCATCGTGGTCCAGGCGCCTGGCAAGATGGCCTGGTCGGGGCGGGTCGTGTTGGTAGAGGGCAAGCGGTCCACGCTCGCCATTCCAGATCTCGAAGACGCACCGCTGTCGTCGCGCGAAACCGCGGCCGTGGCGTTGGGGGCGCTGGGTCTGGCCGCCGCCGCGACGGGAACCGTGTTTGGCTTGAAGGCCGATGCGACTTGGTCGGATGCGCTCGATGTCTGCGGCGACCCGACCGATCACTGCGATCCGGCGTCGTTTGACAGAGCAAACGCGCTAGAAGACGACGCGCGCACGCAGGCCGCTGTCGCGACGGTGGGATTTGCCGCGGGCGGTGTGGCGCTTGCGGTGGCGACCTACCTGTGGCTGGTTGACTCGGACAACGCGTCCCCGTCGGGCGACGCCGTCGCGATTGCGCCGGCGGTCAACGAAGGGCGGTGGGGATTGGAATTGGTGGGTAGGTTCTAGAATCTGTTCTAGAATCCACAGCAACAGCGCGAGACGGACGCAAAGTCGGTGCGGTCACAGCCGTAGAGCGGCGCGGAATAGACCGTGTTCGGATCGACATCCCCAACGACAATCCCACCGTAACACTGAAGCGTGAGGCCATTGACGACGTTGCCCGCGCAAACAACCTCGCAGGTCTCGTTGCCGGGTTGCGGATAGACGAACGCCTGGCCGACGACGCTCGCGCACCAAGCGGACGCGATCGTCGCACGCAGCACCTCGACGTCCGGGACTCCGGGTGGACCAGACGGTCCGACGTCGCCTTGCGGCCCGGGCGGTCCGAGGGGACCTGAATCGCCAGCGGGGCCCGGCACGCCCTGGGGTCCAGGTTCACCCTGGGGACCAGGTACGCCCTGAGGGCCTGCGGGTCCGGCCTCGCTGGCGCATGATGTTGGGACGAGCAGAATTCCTAGTATTAGGCTCAGAGGCCCGATTAGATGATGTACTCTGTGGCAGAGGGCAGACTGTCTATTTGCTTCCATGCCTGGAGGGTTGCCGTTGTGCGCGTGCGGGGCAAGTATGCAAAAGTATAGATCGCGTCAATGCTGTCGTCCTGGGCCTGCCCACGCTGTGGGACCATGGAAGGTCGACGCGCCGCCGGGGTGCCACCTCAATCGTCGAAGTCGTTCCGCAGGCTAATCAGCTTCGCGCGGGACTCGGCGCCAATTTCGTCGTAGACAATCTTGACGAGCTGCTTGATGCGCGGGAGCGAGAGCTTGAGGTCGCGGGCAATGTCCTCGTTGCTCATGCCGTCAAGCACCCGGCGGGCGACCTCGCGGAGCTGCTCGGTGGGCAGCTTCTCCAGCCATGGCTTCGGCATGGTAAGCTTCTCGCGCAGGTGGACGTGTACGCGGGCCGACGGCCGTCCGCGATAATCGAGCACGTCGACCGGGCGCGCGTCGAGGTGGCCGTACAAGCCGCGGTCGATGAGCCGGTACCAGGCATGGCAATCTGGACCTGCGGTAGACGCCCGTGCGCCGTGAAGCGCCGCTGCAAGCTGGTGAGGTAGGCCGTCGGCGCGCATGCCATCTTCTGGATACCAAGCGTCCATCAGGGCGCGGGCGTTGGGGCTGCACGCTGTCATGTAGCCATCGACGAGCTGGATTTTGCCCTCGGTCGATCGGCCATTGTCGTTTTCCAGAGCTCTTTTCTCGGCCTGAATCCACGCGAAGTCGAGGCAGTTTTGGATTCCGCCCGCCAGAAAAGGCACCATCATCTGAATGTCCTGCCGCTCTGTCTTCGTGAACGGGCGGTCGGTGTCGCGGTAGAGAGTAAGACCGGCGTGGCGCCCTCCACGCAGCGGAATCAGCACGGCTAGCGCGTGTTCCAATGGCACGCCGAGATCGCGGCAGTCGCGGTACAGCGGAGTTGCGATGAGCTCTCGGCGGGAGAGAATATCGTTGTCCAAGACGACCTTCCCCGGTCGCTCCGCCACGGCCTTCCGCACAAAGTCGTGCTCGGCTATTCGCTCGTAGTCGCGAAGGAAGGAGTCCGGGGCGTGATAGGGGTGCCAGTAGTACGGAAGACGCTCGTCTTCGTGTGAAACACAGAAGGCCCCGATGTCGGCAGAGCCGAGCTTCAGTAGGGGCCTGCATGCGTCAACAAAGAGGTCCTGGGGCGTGCGGGCGAAGAAGCATAGATCCCTAACTTCGTCCCGCAGGTGTTTTCGTGCGGTATTGTCGGTTTTTGCTTGTGCCATCACCAAAGGCTAGGAGGAGGCTAGCCCTTTGGCTATTATCCCTTCGGATACTGGCATTGAGCAGCGTAAGGGCGAGGCCTACAGGCGCAAATGTGCAGCCGCCCCTGATGAAGGCGTCGGGCGGCAAGAGTCTTATGGAGCCGGTGGGCACGTCCGGCAACGAGGCTACGTGCTAGGCCCGGCCTCAACGCCAAAGAGCGCCCCCACGTCCAGCTCGACCTCGACGAATGGCTCCGCCCGCACAGAATCGCCGGGCTCCGCCATGTGGGCCATCAGGTAGCCGTCTTCCGTCCAGCGGTAGACGGAGAGCGTCTGTCGGTCCGGATCGACGATCCAATAATGAGGGACTCCAGCGTGCTGGTAGGAGCGCATCTTCTTGACCAGATCGTTGCGCGCGTTGGACTTGGACAAGACCTCGCAGATCCAGTCAGGCCGGAGCAGGATGGGAGACTCGTCGGGCACCCGTGGCATGCGTTCTCGCCGCCACCCGACGATATCAGGTCGAGCGATATCGTGCGGGGTGAGCTCCACCTCCACCTCCGTCAAAATCCACCATCCGCCGGGCCCCCGTGCTGTGGGGCGCCGGTTGTAGGGCCCAGCAATCTGCGAGACTACCTGCGACTGACCGAGGCCGTGCGGCCCACTGGGCGCGGCTTTTTGCACGAGCTCTCCAGCGATGATCTCGTGAAAGCGCTGCTCCTCCGGGATCGCTCGTAGATCGGCCACCGTTGCGGGGGTCGAAACGTTGACCGCGGTAGACATGGCGTAATCCTAGCGGGTTTTTCGCGATCTGCACAGCGTTACGACGACCTCGCGTCGTTTCGGCGCAGCTACCTCAGGGCTGAGGCAAGTCCTCATCGCTCAGCCCAAACCCAAAAGTGGCGCCCAACTGCCGCATGATGTCGATGTTGTCGACGTACTTCTGCAACGTCAATGCCGCGCCGGGATTGGCCGCATTCACCTGCGGCTTGCCGCTCGCATCCAACTTCAACATCGGCGTGCCATCCGCGTTGAGCACCACGTTACCTCCCGCGTCGACCTCCACCAGGTAGGCGATCGTCAAGAGCTCGTTCGCCCACTCCAGCATCCTCGCGCCCACGCCCTTTTGCCGCACTTGACCGAACGAATCCTCGGTCCCGGCCGCGTGCGCCCTGTACGTCATGCCGCTCGCCGGGTCGTAGAAGGTCACCGTCTCTTCCGGCTTCCAACCCGCTTGATCAGCACCAAGGACCGTGATTCTGGCGTCGTTGATCCAGCTTTGCGACCAGTTGGTCGGAAAGTACATGGCTCCCCACACCATCGCGTAGAGCTGCTCGTTCCAGGCGTAGCTCGGGTCGAGCAGCCTGGCGTCGCTGGGCCTCGCGGGCGGCGTTAGAGAGTGCCAGTCGGGGTAGACCACGTCGCCTTCGGGCGGGGTGCCGTCGTTGGGCGGCGCGTCTACCCAGGGCGCGAAGGCCTCGTAGTCACCCGTCAAGATCGCGGAGAACAGCCTGCGTGTCTGCTCGGGGTAGATGGTCATGAAGTTGACGTTTTTGTACCTGCCGTCGGTAAAATCTTCCTTCGAGTTGGAGATGAAGGAGTCGAACGCTTCGGCGAGGTAATACGTCGCCCACACCTTCTCGTAGTATGAACCTACCTGCGTCTGGTAGTCGCTCCAGAAATAGCCTTGGCTGTAGTCGAAGTCGTTGTGCACGTAGCGCGACGTGAGCAAGCCCAGGTGGAAGTCGTAGAAGTCGGGGAAGGCGTTGGGCAGGGCGCCGGGCTCGGCCGAGTAGATGGGGGCTTCTACGCCGTAGGGTTGGGCGATTCCATAGCAGTCGGGGTTGTCGCTTGGACAATAATAGCCCGGCTCAGGCCTCGTTACCGTTCTCGCGAACAGGTCGAAGGCCACGCTGGTACCTATCCCCAAGGGGCCGTAGTAGCCGTCGTCGAACAGGTCGGCCGTGGGGTTGGCCGGGTCGCCGTCCAAAATGGCTCCGAAGGCGAAGGTCTTCGAGATGTACTGAATCGGATCCAGATAGCGGTATTGCAGCCTTGCCACGACGTCGCCCGAGTTGAACAGCACGCGGCCGCGACGGAAGCTGTCCATGATGTAGCGGTGCTCGTAGCCGGACTCCAAGAAGCGAATCTGCTCGTAGGCGTCGGCGCCCGCGTCGTCGGTGAAGCTTGGCACGTTGCCGCTGTCGGCGTACTCGTCCGATGAGAAGTGGTAGCCTCGGCGCACGCGGCCGCCTTTGTCCACGGCCCTCGGCTGCACCGCCCACGAATAGTCGGCGTAGTCGGGGTAGGCGACGAAGTCTTTCATGTCGCGGTAGTCGACCACGTCCATGGCAGGCGTCTCACACTTCTGTCCGAGCACCGCGTCGGGCGCGTCGCTCGCTTGGCAGTTGGAGATCAAACCAAATAGCCGTTGGTAGTCGGAATAGTGGTGGAACTCGTCGCCGCCCTGGTCGGGGGTCGGAAAGTAGTACACCCCAAACAGACCGGCCCCGACCGTGAAGGCCGTCTGGCGGTAGGCCTTCTTTTGCGCGGCTCCCGCGCCATTGATCGAGGCGCCGTCGTTCCAGACGTCCACCACACCGCCGTAGCCGAAGCGCACCGCGGCCCGGTCGTAGATGCCAGGGAGCAGCATGTCCTGACTGGAGTCGCCCGGGTAGTCCATCACGCTGGTGGTGGAGTATCTACCCATGTTGCCGTCGATCTCGGTCTGTGTGATCGGGTCGTTGTAACGGGGCCCGACGCAGTCTTCACCGTCGGTGTTGCCGACCTCGCAGGCGTTAGTGACGGTGCCGTTTTTGGTGCGAAGCTGCCAGTAGCCCGGAGCGTAGTTCAGGCTGTCCCACGAGGCTGCGAAGTTGTGTCTCAGACCCATGGAGTGGCCGAGCTCGTGGGCCACGACGCCCCGGTTGTAGGCCTGGCGGGCCCACAAAAACAGGTCTTCCTTGTGCTTTTGTACGGCCTCCGCGTCGTTCGGATCGGGGGCTGGGTATTTGGCCGCGAGCTCCTTGGCAAGGCCCAGCAAGAAGTCGGGCTCGGGCGCCTCTGCGCGACACGAATGGCGCTTCGCCGCCGACAGACGCTGGGCGCGCTGGTCCATCTTACGGTAGGTCGGGTTGAGCCGGCCGAAGGGAGACGCCCTCTTCAAGGCCTCTTCGGGCATGGCTGACGTGGGGTCGTAGCCGACCATCTGGGCCATGTCGGGCGTCACCATCTTGGCTTCGATTTGCGAGCCGCGCAGCGCGGTCAGGCGCGAGGTGAGGGCTTCGTTGCCCGGTCCGAGACGGCCCGAGTCGCGCAGGGCTTCGAGCCGCACCTGCCTGCGAATGGCCTTCGGCAGCGGTTTCTTACCGGTGCCATCGGTGCCGGGGATCCCCTCCAGGTAAGACGCCAGGGTGGCCGGATCCAGCGCACCTTTGCGCGATTCCAGCTCGCCCTTGGTGAGCGCTTGGGCGCTCTTCGAGCTCGCGCCCTTGTTGACCTCGTTAATCCAGTCCGAGACATTTTCACCCTCGATGAACGCGTCTGGCTCGATTTCACCGTTCAAGAGCTGCACCAGGTCGACCAGCGAGCTTGCCGCGCGGTCCAGCGTGGAGCCCCACTGGTTGACGCTGCCCGCGAACTTCTCCCCAGTGAGGGGATCTTCCGCGTCCATCATGATGCCCCATGGGGCCATCCATTCCAGATCTTGAATCAGCGCGATCAGGTTGTAGCGTAGGTCTCCCAGGCGCGGCGTGGTGCCCGCCGGACCGCAGGCCGCGTCGTCGCCCTTCGCGGGATCCACCGGGTTGTGGCAGAGGACGAAGATCTTCGGGACGGCAGCTGCGCCGTCACCGAGGGTAGGGGACCACGAGCCGTCGTCGCGGAAGGTCGCGGGCCAGCCCACCTCGGCCTCGCAGTTGGAGCCACCACTGCGCCTGCACTCGGACAGACGGCCGGCGACCACGGCCACGCGCAGGGCCTCGCTCCATGCGTTCAGGGCCTCGGCGGTGCCCTCGAACAGCTCTTCGGGGAAGCCCTGGTTCACGTGCCAGGGGATGGTGCGCACTTCGCGCTGCCGGAGCGGCACCGTACACTCGCCCACCACGGCGTCGCAGCGTGAGCCGCCGCCCACCGACGCGCATTCGTCGTCGGTGCCATCCGCGTCGTCGTCGCGGTTGGGATCGAGCCCCACGGGCGTGGTCTCCTTGGTGTTGCACAGCACGGGAGGGCTCACGTGCGACTGCTTGTAAAGGTTCCAACGCGTCGCGAAGCGGTGCCACTCGGTGTCCGAGATGCCGTAGCGGCGGTCGTAGCCGAACCTGTCCCACGTGAAGTAGCCGAACATGTCCATCTTGGTGCCGTCGATTTCGAGGGGCTCGTAATCGGTGTCGGTCACCTTCAAAAACGACTGGCGCAGCTTCACCTCGCTCGGATTGCAGTTGACGACCGGGAAATAGCCGTAGAGCCAACACGCCGGGTAATCGCCCCACCACTCGTCGTGGATGATTTGCGGCGAGGCGTAGGCCTTGTGCGTCACGTCGAAATAGCCGCGCTCCGGGTCGAACACGGGCGCGTCGGGGCCGTTCGGATCGGCGACCCAATACGAGAGCGGGTCCCACTCTACGGCGTAATAGATGCCGAGCTGCGAGAGCGCATCGAGATCGTAGGCGTCGGTGACGAGGTTCTTCGACCAATCGACGCGGAAGTACTCGCGCTCGTACCAGGGCCTATCGGTGTCGTTCTCCTCGATGACGTTGCTCTCTTCGCCCGTCGAGCTGTCGTAGGCGCGTCGAATGTCGAAGTGGCTCTCGATCTCGTAGGCCGCCACGATCTGCCCCGCCTCGGTGCGCTTGATACCCTCCACCTCGGCGTTGTTGACGCGCTCGTACGACAGGCGCGCGAGCAACATTCCCTCGGTGATCTCGAAGCGGATGCGCGTCACCGGCTGGGCGTCCGAGCTCGTGAACAGGCCGTCGCTGCCCGCCCCGGGGTCCACGTCGATGACCGTCGTGCGCATGTAAAATTCGGGATCGTCCGTGACGTCCGCCAGCTTGCCGACGAAGAAGCTCTTCGCGAGGGCGTTGGCTTGCACGCGGTTGATCGGGGCGCGCTCCTCGGCGCATCCCGTGGCGAGCGGCATCAGCGCGAGGGCCAAGAGGGGCAGCAGAAGAAAGAGCGCGAAGTTTCGCTTCGAGCCTTGCAGAGCACCGGGGAGAGCGGTCATATGAACGTCCTCGTCGCCCAAGAGAGGGCGCGCGAAAAAGACGATACGGCAATGCACCTTCGCCGAAAAGCAGCCCTCTTCGCCGGTCTCACGTTCCTCGCCTTTCCCCTCGCCGGATGCTCTTCCGACGAGGACAGCGAGGTGGCCTCGCTCTTCGCGGTCCCCTCGTCGCTGAGCGCGCTCAACGAAGGCACCTTCTTCGATCACCCTTGGCCGAGCGACATGCGCTTGGAAAATGGCTCGCCACGCGTTCAGGGTTATTACAACCCGCGGGCCGTACCGGTGATCGCCGAGTACATCGAGGCCATGACCGGGGTGCTCGACGGATTCTCCCCGGTAGGCGCCGGATTCTTGCGCTTTTCCGGGCCCATCGACGTCGCCACCCTGCCCGCCGACCCGAGCGCTGCGCTCCTGCCGACCTCGTCGGTGCAGCTCATCGACGTGGATCCAGGGTCCCCCGAATTCGGCCAAAGAAAGCTCGTATCGCTGTTGTTCCGCGAGCCCGAGGGGGTTTACTTCCGCTCCAATACGCTGGCCTTCTTGCCGACGCCGGGCTTTCCGCTGCGGCCTCACACCCGCTACGCGCTGATTGTCTCGGACGCCGTCCATGCCAAAGGGGGCGAGCCGATCACGCCTGCAAAAGAGCTGCGGCAGGTGCTGGGGCTAGAGGCGGGGTCGCCCAGCACCGACGCCGCGCGGGCCGTGTTCGAGCCGGCCCTTGCCACCTTGGATGGCCTCGGCGTCGAGCGCGCGCACATCCTCCACATGACCGTGTTTACCACCGCCGACCCGGCCGCCGAGCTGTTCGCCTTCCGCGACGCGCTGCGCGCCGAGGCGCCCCTGCCTGACGCGGTGCCCGCCAAATGGAAGCTCAGCTCGGCCTACGCCGACTACGAAGAGTACATCGGCGAGTACGGACCTTCCCCCAACTACCAGGCGGGCAACCTTCCCTTCGCTCAATACGGCGACGGCGGGCAGCTCAACGTGGTGAACGGCAAACCTACCATCGTCGACACCTTCAATCTGCGCTTCTCCATCACCATTCCGTCCGAGAACAAATGCCCCATCTCGGCCGAGGGCTACCCTGTCGTGCTCTACGCGCACGGCTCGGGCGGTGACTACCGCGACTACGCCCTCTCGGGGATGGGCAAGGAGTTTGCGCAGCGTTGCATGGCCACCATGGGCGTCGACCAGATCTTCCACGGCACGCGGCCTGGCAGCCCCGGAGGCAACGACGAGAGCCTCCTTTACAGCCTGTTCTTCAATTTCCAGAACATCGTCGCGGCCCGCGCCAACGCGCGCCAAAGCGCCCTCGACGAGGTGCAGCGGGCGCGGCTGTTCACCGAGACGCACATGATCATCCCGAGCTTCATCACCAAGGACGGTCGGGAGATCCATTTCGACCCCAGCAAGGTGCTCTTCTTCGGGCACTCCCAGGGCGGCTTGAACGGCCCCTTGTTCCTCGCAGCGGACGACGCCTCGCGGGGAGGTGTCATGAGCGGCTCGGGCGGCATGATCAGCATCGCGCTGCTCGAAAAGACCGAGCCGACACCCAGCGTCGCTGCCCTCGTCAGGACGGTGTTTTTGGCCCTCCACACCGAGGAAGAAGAGGAGCTCTCGCTCTTCCATCCGGCCCTGTCCTTCGCCCAAACGATGGTCGATGTCGTCGACCCCATGAACTACGCACGCTACGAGGTCACCGAACCGCGACCTGGCTTCGCGCCGAAGAGCTACCTGATGACCGAGGGTATCAACCCCGACGGCACTGGTGATAGCTACGCACCTCCCCACGGTATCGAGGTCCTGGCCCTGGCCATCGGCCTGCCGCTGATGGATCCTTTCCAACACCCGATCGCGGAGAGCGCCTACGGCGGCCCCACCCCGGTCACCATCCCTACGGACGGCCTGGCCGGAAACCTTGCCAACGGCCTGTGCTCCGGCATCCTCGCGCAATGGGCGGTCCCCCCGGGAGACGACGGGCACTTCGTCGTCTACGACGTGGAAGACGCCAAGAGTCAGGCCTCCAAGTTCCTGCGCAACCTGGCGCGCGAACCGGCGGGTAGGGTGCCCGCGCCGTGAGCTTTTCTGACATCGCCGCGCGCCTCCGCGCCGTGCTCGACGAAGAGGGCGTGATGGAGCGGCGACAGGGCTATCAAGGCCCGCTGGAGCTGGTCGGAAATGGCCCTTTGCCGGCGGATTTGCGGCAATTTTACGCCGAGACCGATGGGCTCATGCTGAGCGACGGAACGACCATCGTGCCCCTCGAAGCCATCGCTCCGACCACCGCGTGGATGAAGAAGGAGCACGCCCTCACCTGGGCGGACGACGTGGTGGTGGTGGGAGAGCGCCACGACATGGCGCTCTTGTACGATCTGGACAGGCAGCGCGCCCGGGCCGCTGGAGGCATGCTGGAGGCGGCCCACGACGGCCTGGAATCACCGACGCGGGTGGCCCTCGACCTGCTCGGCTATTTGGAGGTTAGGTTGGGCCTCGACGAGGCGCGTCCAACCCCGGAGACGCGGGCGAAGCTTGCCATGGAAGCCGAGGACAAAGGGGCCCTGGAGAGCGCGCTCGAACAGCGATTTTACCCAGGATTTGCGCGGGACGAGGCGCGCGCCTACCGCAAGCTCGGGGCCCTGTGGCTGGAGGCGGGCAACGAAGAGCGGGCCCTGCAAGCGTTCGTCAAGGCCGTGGCGCGCGATCTGGAAGCGGCGTCGCCGCGGGCGCGCGCGAGGGCGGAAGAAGCGTCGATACGCGCCGCCGCCCAGGCCGCCGCCGATGTGGGCGCCTTGCATTGGCTGCCCACGCTCAAGGCGCGGCTCGGCGGCTGACTATTCAGGTTGACCTTTCCGCGGCGTTCCCTAAGCTCCATCGCCGTGCTTCACCCCGGAGCGAGCTTCAACCGTGCGTTCTTCACCGCCCTCTTCGCGGTGTGCGTCGCGTCCTGCGCGAAGGCCTCCGGGCCTGCCACGGAGGGCCTCCCCGCGTCCGCTTCGGCGGCCCCATCTTCCAAGGAAAGAGCCATGTCCATCCACGCCTTCACCATGAAGACCATCGACGGCAAAGACAAGAGCCTCGCCGACTTCCGAGGTCAGGTCCTGCTGGTGGTCAACACCGCGTCCGAGTGTGGGTACACCCCGCAATACGAAGGCCTCGAGGCCCTGCAAGACAAGCTCGCGGATCGCGGCTTTTCGGTGCTCGGCTTCCCCTCCAACGACTTTGGCGGGCAAGAGCCCGGGAGCGACGCCGAGATTGCCAGCTTTTGCACCACCAAGTTTGGCGTCTCGTTTCCGATGTTCTCCAAGATCGCCGTCAAGGGCAGTGGCAAAGACGCGCTCTATGCCTTCTTGACCGAAGGTCCCCCAGCGGGGGAGGTCAAGTGGAACTTCGAGAAATTCCTGATCGGTAAAGACGGCAAGGTCGTGGGCAGGTTCCCCTCCGCGGTCAAGCCCGAGAGCGACGAGCTTTTGGCGGCCATCGAGAAGGCCCTCGCCGCCAACTGACCTTCCCCGTCTACCCATGACCTCTCCGCCCACGGTTTGATCGGTGGCGACCGCTGCCACGCTGCCTCCTCCCGGCTTCGAGCCCTACGCAACCCGCTTTTTCGGCCGCGAACGAGAGCTTCAGGCTCTGCGCGCACGTTTGTCCGAGACACGGCTGGTCAGCCTGCTGGGGCCGCCGGGCATCGGCAAGAGCCGCCTGGCGGCCCGCCTGGCCTCCCTCGCGGGGGCGGCCGTGCGCTGCGATGTGAGCGACGCCGTGGACGAGGCGGGCGTTTGTGGGGCGCTGGCGCTCGCCCTCGGCGTGGCCTCCGTCGAAGGCGGCGCGCCGGGCCCCTCCATCGTCGATCGGCTGGCTGTCGCCCTCTCCGCGCTGGGCCCGCTGCTGGTCGTGCTCGATGGCTGCGAGGGGGCGGTGTCCGCCGCCGCCGCGACGGTGGGCTCGTGGATGCGGGCAGCCCCCGAGGTAAGATTTCTGGTGACCTCCCGGGCCCGGCTTGGGTTGGAAGGGGAGGCCTTGTTCGACCTGGGGGCCCTCGGCCTGCCCGACGAGACATCGGATCCGCGTGCGAGCGACGCGGTGCAGCTGCTCTTGGATCGGGCCCGCGCCCAACGGCGGGAGCTCGGCGACCTGGACGCTGACGACCTCCAGCATGCCGCGCTGCTCGTTCGGCGGCTCGACGGTATTCCGCTCGCGATCGAGCTGTGCGCCGCGCGCCTGCGCGTCAGCTCGCTGTCTGACCTTGCCACCCGCGTCGAGCGCGACACGGACGCCACCGTGCTCGGTTCCCGCGACCGACCCAGCGTATTGCGCCGCGAAATCGAGCGCTCGTGGGGGCTCTTGAGCGCGCTGGAGCAAGAGGTGTTCGCCGCTTGCGCGGTGTTTCGCGGCGGCTTCGACGCGGAGGCCATGGAGGCCGTGTGGTCGAGCGCCGAGCTTGACACGCTCGACGTGCTCTCGTCGCTGCGCGATCAGTCGCTCCTGACCCTGCGTGAGGTGGAGCAACGGGTGCGCTTCTCGGTCTTGACCAGCCTGCGCGCCTTCGCGGAGGAACGCCTGGTAGAGCAGGGCCTGGCCGCGCGAGCGCACGAGAGGCACGCGGCCCACTACGCCGGGCTCGCCCGCGCGACGTTGGAGCAGCTCGCCACGCGCACCGGGGACAAGGCCCGTGCACGCCTGCTCCAGGACACCGAGAACTACCTTGCCGCCCACCTGCGGTCGTTGACGTCTACGGACCCGCGAGCGGCCGAGCACGCGCTCTTGACGGCCACGGCCCTGGTGTCTGCTGGGGCCTTGCCGTCGGTAGAAGCCGGGCTTCGCCTGCTCGACCAGGCCGAGGCCTTGCCAGGCGCAGGGCGGGTCTCGCTGTCTTTGCGAGCGCGGGCGCTCCAGGCCCGCGCGGGCCTTGCCATCCAGGTAGACCAGGCGGCGGCCTGCCTTGTCTCCGCCAACGATCTTGCCATGGAGGCCGCACGTGTCTCGGACAAGGAGGCCGAGGCCCTGGCGCTCGGCACCCTGGGTGAGCTCCACACCGTACTTGGCGCGTTTGCCGAGGGGCTGAGCTGCCTGACCCGCGCCCAGGCGC
>CAYLJT010000146.1:0-12911 GCA_964383995.1 uncultured Polyangiaceae bacterium | reverse complement strand
AAGGCCCCCTCGCCGTAGGCAGTGGCCCTGTCCTTCCTGCCATCGGGGATACCGACGTGGTGCTCGCGAGGCTCGACGCGTCAGGCAACCAGCTATGGAGCAAGCGCCTGGGGGGACCGCACGCCGACAGCGCCGGACGTATCCTCGTCGATGGCTCCGGAAAGCTGGTGGCCACGGGATCGTACCAGGATGGCGCCGATCTTGGTGGCGGGCTCCTCGCGACCGACACGACCACAGGTTTTCTCACGCGCTACGACGCCTCTGGAAATTACCTCGATCAGCGGGACATGCACTACTTGTTGGCCACCGGGCTCGGCGCCGACTGCGCTGGAAACATCTACGGTTGTGGGACCTGGACAGGTCAGGGCACGCTCGGGACGCCACCGACTGCGGCGAAGGTGCTGGCCGTATTTCGGCTCGACCATACGATTGCACCGAAGGGCCCAGGCTATTGCCTTGCCCAGTCTTACTGTGACAGCGCGGGTTGCCTCGCGGCGAGCGCCAAGGAGAGCCTGCTCTTCTGCGCGTGTGGTCTGCTCGACCCAGCGTGTGGCGTGGGTAGCTGCGGCGGCGGGACCTATTGCGATGGTAACGGCTGCGCCAGTCCCCAGTGTTTCGATGCCAACTCCTTCGCCGCTCAAGTCCTCTGCAGCGCGGGCGTCGATCCGAACACCTGCCTTGGCGGCTCCTAGGCGCGGCGGGCGCCTCGAATTCCGGTGATCTCGCCTCCGTCGAGATCGCCTGACGGATCTTCTCGGCGACGCGCAAACGAGGGTGACGAAGGTAGCGTGAAGACGGGCCTGTCTCGGACAGCCTCCGGCGCCGGTGCATTTTTGGACTCGGTTCGCGGGGCTGAATGGCCGCGGAAACAGGACCTGGCGTTCAAGGAGAGGAGCGGACCATGCCGACGAGGGTGAGCAGGGGGCGTTTGAGGGGCCTCGCGGGCGTATTGGCTTTGCTTTGCCTGGCCGCTTGCGCGGGCGGCGGCGCCGGGGAGAAGCAGGGGGAATCCCTTGCCGCAGCGCACCAGGACCTCGGCGTGTGCACGACGCTCAGCGGCGCGGCGGCGGTCGAGGACGCTACCATCGCGTTTAGCCCGGTCGATCCCACGCGCGCAGTGGCCAACTTCGGGAGCATCGCAACGCTCGGCATCGGCACGGTCGGTCTCATCCAGTTCGGGACCCTGTTGCAGTTCGACCTCAGCAGCATACCCGCTGGATCGACGGCCCAGAGCGCTTCGCTCACGCTGCGACAAGCGCTCCAAATCGGCAGCGGCACGGCTTCGGCGCACAACGTCCTCGCGCCCTGGCAGAGCGCCACCGTCACCTGGTCGTCGTTCGCGAGCGCCTTCGATCCGGTGCCCGCTACCACCTTCCAGCCATCGTCGGTGGGGCCATCTTCCCCGCTCAGCATCGACCTGACCTCGCTCGCGCAACAGTGGCTCGCGGGCAGCCTGCCGAACCACGGCGTCTATTTGCAACAGCCCGCCTTGGGTAGGGCCCTCTACGGAGCCACCGACGTCTCCATCGCGGCGTTTCGGCCGAGCTTGTCGCTCTGTTATTGTACGCCCTTGGGGGTCGAGACCTGCAATGGCCTGGACGACGACTGCGACGGTGTCGTTGACAACGGCGCCAGTTGCGACGATGGAAACCCTTGCACCGCCGATGTTTGCGCGGGTGTCTGCCAAAACACCCCGATCCCCGACGGTATCGCGGTGAGCGACGGCAACGCCTGCAACGGCCTGGAGGTCTGTCAAGGTGGCCAACCCACGGTGACACCCATTTCGTGCAACGACGGTTACGCGTGCACCACCGATAGCTGCGATCCGGTGGCGGGCTGTGTCCATGTCGGCGGCCCCGCGGGCGGGCCGTGGATCGCCGCCGAGGTCTCACAGACCTACGGCGCCGAGATCAGCGATCTTGTCTCGGACGCGGCGGGCAACAGCTACGCCCTCGGGCATTTTCTGGGCGACCTCGATCTCGGCGGCGGGGTCACGCTCACCTCTAGTTTGGACATCGACGGCTTCTATTACACTTTTGACGGCTTCGTCATGAAGCGCGACGCGCTCGGCAATTTGTTGTGGGTCGTCACCCTGCCCGACTCGATTTACGACGCGTACACCGGGGGCATCGCGCTGCAAGGCAGCGACCTCTACATCAACTACACGACGGTCTACGCGGACTACTTTGGACAATACTCCTATGGAAACGTCTCGAAGCTCGACGCCGCGACGGGCGCGACGGCGTGGAGCACGTTCACGGTGAGCGACGCTGTCGTCGTCCCCGGCGATGTAGCGGTGACCTCGACGGGCACCGTGGTCACCGCGAGCACGAGCTACTACGTCGACTTCTATTCACCCGTGCAAACGCCCTACCTCGGGACCGCGTTGGGCCTTGCTCCGGCGACCGGCGCCCACCTCTGGAGCAGAACGTTCAACGGTGGGCTCACGCTCGACATGGCAGCGGTGGCGACGGACAGCTCGGGCAACACCTACGTTGCGGGCAACTTCGACGCGTTGCAGGTGAACGGCGCGGCCTACACGGCGGCGGGCTCGCAAGATGTGTTTCTTACCAAGCTCGACGTGTCGGGGACGCCTACCTGGACGACCACGGCGGGCTCCGCGTCGAACCCTCAAGCGCTAGGCGGGCTTGCCGCGGACCTGAGCGGCGGCGCCCTTCTGTCGGTCACCGCGTCGGGGCCATTGGCCATCGCTGGGGGCCCAAGCCTCGCCTCTCTCGGCGACAGCGATGTGGTCCTCGCCAACGTCGACGCGTCCGGGAGCCACGTCTGGAGCAAGCGCCTTGGTGGTCCCGGGGCCGAGGTCGCAGGACCGCTCTTCGTCGACGACGCGGGTCAGATCGTCACGACGGGCTCCTACGAGCACGCCGCGGACTTGGGAGATGGCCCCCTGGCTACCGACTACCCGACCGGATTTCTTGTGCGCTACGACCTTTCGGGTGGCTATCTCGGACGGCAAGAGATGCGCTTCTTGACGGCGCGCGGGCTCGACGCGGACTGCGCTGGAAATGTCTATGCGGGCGGCACCTGGACAGGGGACGGCGCGCTCGGCGTTCCCCAGGCCCCGGCGAAGGCTGCTGTCGTATTCCGGCTCGACAACACCCTTGTTTCGAAGGGTCCAGGCTATTGCGTGGGCCCGTCGTATTGCGACGGCTCCGGGTGCTACGCCGCAAGCTCCGCCGAGAGCATATTGCACTGCGCCTGCGGCGTTGTCGATCCAACCTGCGGTCTGGGGACGTGTGGTGGAGGCGCCTATTGCGAGGGTAACGGTTGCGCGAGCCCCCAGTGTTTCGGCCCTGGCTCCGACGTGGGCAGGGCGCTGTGCGGCGGGGGCGTCGTCAGCCCTGGCGCTTGTACGGTGCAAGGAGGTGTCAAACGTGTGTTCGTGACCAGCACCCTCACCAACGGTGCCATGGGAGGTCTCGCGGGGGCCAGTGCCATGTGCCAAAGCCTTGCCGACGCCGCGGGGCTCGGCGGCAGCTACGACGCGTTTCTGGCCACGACAGGCCTCTTGCCCCACGACAACGTGGCTCACTTCGACGGACCTTATGTCCGCCCCGACGGCGTCACCGTGTCCAACAGTTGGTCTCATATCAACAACCTCATCGCGCCCATCAACTTGACCGAGACAGCGGGGCCCGCGCCGACGGGATCGATTAGTTGGCTCAACGTCTCACCCGTCGCGTGGACGGGGTATGACGGAGGGACCTGCGCCGACTGGACGAGCACCGCCGCGGTCGGCTCCACCTGGGGCGCGGTCAACTTGACGGCCTTGCATTACTGGTACTACGCGGTGATCGGTGGTTCCTGCGCCTACACCGCGCCGCTCTATTGCTTCGAACGCTAGGCCGACAGCCAGCGCCCGCTCAACGGCCGCCGGCGCGCGGAGAGCGAGGCCTCCCCACGCCCCACCGCTGGATCGCAGGTCGAAAACGGGTAAGGTAGGTCTCTGGTGTCAGCGCAAGGCTGAACCAAGAGCCGTTCCCAGGAGGCCAAATTCGTCAACGGCATGAATGCAGGGCGCTCCCGGCGCAACGAGCGAAGGCGCGTTTGCACGTCGACTTTCCGCGCCGCTGGGCGTAGAGTGGACCCGTCCTTTGGAGAACGATGTTTAGCTCAAAGCACCTATGGCTAGCCGCCGCGGCGTTTGCAGCGGGATGCGGCGGCAAAGCCGTTGTCGAAATGGACGAGGGTGCGGGTGGCGCGGGGGGTACGGGCCCTTCGACCACCACCTCGGCGACAACGACGACAGCGACGACCTCAACGACCAGCGCCACGACCTCGACGAGCACGTCGTCAACGACCACCTCGTCGGTGACGACCACGACGACGGGCGCAGGGGGAGCACCTCCCATTCCGCCGCTCGTGGAGGTGGACTACGGAGCGCTTGCGCCGGGGGACTTGGTGGGCTTCGACGCGCAGCCTGGAATCTTGGGCTTTACGGCCGTGCAAACGGCGGTGAACGCGGCCAATTCGTTCGACCTCTTCGGCATCGAGTCGACGACCTCGCCGTCAGGTACGGCAGTCACGTCGGACTACACGATTCCAGGCACCTACGCCACGTTCTACAACTACGGGAGCGCGTTGCTCGCCGTGCCGCAAACCGACGTGCCGGAGGCCATGCCCCCGATGAGCGGCAAGTGGACGTTGAAACCGGATACGGTGCCCGCCTCGCACATGAGCGTCTGGTACCGACAAACCCTCGACGGTGCCTTTCACGGCGGTGTCATCGACGTGAACGTGTTCATCGCGGACGATATCGTCGATCAAAATTTCGCGCTGTTCTCCCTGCAAAATGCGTTCGGCTCGTTTGTGGGACTGACCCTTGGCAACGTCAACTTCTTCAAGCTCGGGCCCGAGTGGCTGGACATCGACGAGAACAATTTCTACCAGCTCTTCGAGCAGACGGCGGGCGCGCCCGGCAAGCCCGCGCTCAACGTCATGATGGTAGGTTTTCTGAGCGGTCAGCTCGAAGGGGCGGCGGGGGTTACGCCCGCCGCGCCCTCCAACCCGCTCGATCACGGCACGCACCTCAGCGGCGTCGTCGTGACACTGTTTGGCGACGACACCATCGACTCCGTGATTTTGCGCCACGAAACCGGCCATTTTGCTGGCTTGCTGCACACGAGCGAGTTTGACGCTGGCGTCGGTGATGCCCTGAGCGATACGCCCTTCTGCCCCGACGTAAACAACTTCATGGAACAGTGTCCCGACTACAACAACCTGATGTTTCCGACGGGGGGCGACTTTTCCATGACGCTCTCCGCGAGGCAGCAAAAGGTCATGCAAGCCAGTACGCTCTACCGTGGCATCGTGGAGCCCGGGGGCGCCCCGGCTGCACCGCTGGCGATTCAGGTGGGTGGCGGTGGCTCCGGCGCGCTGTGGGCCCGTCCCGCCGCATTTCGGCGACCTTCCCTGCCCTCCGCGGGCCCGCCCGTCTGGCAAAACCATCTTCCCAGCACCTTACCCGCGGCGGCCGCGCGCTACATGGCGGGGCTCTGGTGTGGTGGACCGAGCCGCGGGCTCCAGGTCGACCCCTACAAGCGGCTGCAACAGCTAGGCGCCACCGACGCCGGGGCGTTGATCGACCTTGCCATGAACGGCGCGGCGCCTCTCCACGTACGTCGTCGGGCCCTTGCGGCTGCGGGGCATCTGCGGACGGACAGCGCACAGCGCGCGCGGATGGTCGCCATCGGCGCCGATCTCGCCATGCCTCGTCAAGTGCGATTGGGAGCCTTCGAAGGCCTGCGCAAAGCGTCGCCGGAGGCCTTGCGTGAGCTTGCCGTACAGCTTGCTGCGCAGGGCGATCGACCCTTGCGCCACCTGGCCGAGCGGCACTTGCCGTAGGTTGTTCGAGCGCTCGTCGAGCTGACACCGACTCCGGTTCCCGTGTCGGGCTAGGCCGGGAGCCTCGCCCACGGAGCGCTCAAGGTTCGCCGCCAAGGGCGGGAAAACATAGAATCCTACCCCCCTCCAAATTCCTGGTTGCTCCCGGCCGCGTCTTGAGGAAGATGCGGCCATGAGCGCTGCCGGTCACGAGGTCGATCCCAGGTCGTTGCCCCCTACGGAGGCCGATCGCCGCCGTTTGGCACAGGAAATTGCCGCGAAAGCGCGGGCTTCTTTGGGACGCGGGGAGCTTTTGGCGGCTTCCCTCAACGCCGCCGACGCACTTTGTTTGTTCCCCAACGATCGCGAGCTGCTCGACCTGTTCGACACGGTCTGCGAGGGCGCCCCCGACCCACTGACGCTCTTCCCTATCGCCACGGGCGCGGTGCATGTGGCTACCGCGGCGGGTCGCGCTCGTGTGCTCATGACACAAAGGCGGCTCTCCGAGGCCGTCGAGCTGCTCGGCAAGGTGTTTCAGGCTGCCCCCGAGCTCGAGTACCTCGATTGGGTTCGGCGATGGATCGTGGCGGCGCCTTCCATCCCGCGCGATCTGGGTTGGAATCGTTGGTTCGAGGCGGTCGTCAGCCCGGCCCTGCGCATGGCCATCGCGGCGCCCGTCCCCACGCCGGAAGGGCATCCGCGCCTCCCGAACATCCGCTCGGCGGCGGAGATCTTCACGGCCTTGCTGCCCGCGTATCCCGAGGAAAAGCTGCTGTATTACGGCACTTCGGTGCTCAGGCGTCGGCTCGGGGACACGGCGGCAACGCTCCAGTCTGCCGAAGAAGGCGTGCGCCGCTTTCCAAACGATTGGGGTATGCGCACGGCCCTGCTCAATGCCCTGCGCGACGCGCGGCGTCCGGAGGAGGCGTTGACCCACGCGCGACGGGCGCTGGAGATCGATCGGGAAGACCGCTCGCCGCTGTACGACGCGGCGTGGGGCTTCCTCGACGCGCAACGGCCTGCGGACGCCGCGTCGCTTTTTCAAGAGCTGTTGCAGCTCGAACCGCAGCACCCGAGCGCCCTGCCCTGCCTGCAATTCGCGCGCTTCAAGGCGTCGGGCAACGAAGACGATCGGCGGGCGTTGCTCGCGGCGCGCGACCGGATGCCTTGGGACGACGTGGTGGTCGATCTTGCCGACGAAATCGATCCACCGCTCCCGTTCATGACCGTCCTGCCGGGGCCGGGCGACGCGTCTGCCAGCTATGGTCGGATGGTGGTGCGCGAGCTGTCGCAAGTCATGCGCTGTTGCGGGCGCGGCGCGCGGGTGGAGGTCACCATCAAGTCGCGCTTCTCCGAGTCGCCCACCATCCCCATCGCCTTCGACTTCGCTTTGCGCTCGCTGGGCGCGGGGGGCGCGCAAATGAACGTCGAAGTGGAGCGTTTCCAGTCGCCCGACCCGCGCGCCGACAAAGGTCAGGTCTCCTTTCCGATCCTGGGCTGGCAAGGTCAGTGGCTCGTGCCGACGTACACCCAACCCGACCCCCGCGCCCAGCACGCGGTGGGTACCGTTGCCTACCAGATCTTCCGCCGCGACGTGTGGGACCCGGCTGCGCAGCAGATTGCCACGCAAGCTGGGCCGGGCGCGCTGCACGCGTTTCTCTCCGTGCTCATGAACCCTCCGCCGCCGCCCCCCGAGCACGACGGCATGCTCTGGATGTACCGTTGTCAGGTAGCGACGGCGGTGATCCTCTCGCACATGGGCCCGTGGGGTAGTGGAGCTTCACGTTCTGCTCTATTTAGCCTGGTTTGCGGACCTTCCGATTGGCTGACCATCGCGGGGATCGTGGCGCTTGGGTTTCGCGCTTGGGACAACCCCTCGGTTCGCGCCGATGTGGAAGGCCTGTTCCGCTGGCTCCGTGGGCAGATCGCGGCCGAAGGTTTCACGCCTTGGGAGTATGCACTGGCGAGCACCTGGCTTGGCCTTGGCAGTCACCCTGATCCGGTGAAGGCCGATCTCGAAGCGTGGATTGCCCAATACGACAAGACCATCACGTCGAAGAACTCGGTACGAACGCTGCGCCGCTACGGCGGCATGACCATCGAGGAGTATGCGCGCTTCTCCGAGGAGCGCGATCGGCTGATGTCGGGCCTCGCCTACCAAGGGCCGATGGGAGCCATGCAGAACGCGTTTTCGCCTTCGCGCGAGCTGTCGGCGCTGTGCAGCCAAGTGGGCCTCTCGCCGCAATACCCCTTTATCACCGAGTGGCAAGAGGCGCTCAACGCGAACCCGCACCTCATGGAGCAGTTCATCGAGGAGAAGCAGCGACAAGCCTTCGAGCGCATGGGCGTTTCGAAGGAAGAGAAGGCCGCGCTCGACGAGATCCGCGGTGGCAATATGGACATGCACCAACGCATGGCCCAGGCGCAACAGGCCCAGTCGGCGATCAACACGGGATCGGCCGGCGATCCCGATCCGGTCGTGTTTCCTGGCCAACCCGTGGCCCGCCTGAGCGACTATGTGCGTATCCTGAAGGGCATGCAGACAGGCAACATGGCGGGAGCGCTCGCGCCCTACGGGCTCGACATCATGGGCTACGGCGCCGTGGCGCAGGCCTGGGGCGCGAAGATGGCTGCGGATCCCGTGCTGACCGAGAAGTTCTCACGGATGATGAAGTAGCGCTCCATCGAAAAGCACCCAGCTCAGCGCGACCCGCCGTCGCCCTTTTCCACAGCTTCGCTGGCCGCTGGGTAGTCCGGCGGTGGCGCCGTTGCGACGACCGCGGGGCGGCTGTTCCAGACTTCGAACCATGTGGCAAGGTTGGGCGCGCGCTCGCGCCAGCCCAGCTCGGCGTAGCGACGGTCGAGGTACCACAACGCACAGCCCACAGTGATCGTGCCTATAGTAACAGCACCGGACAACGCGCTCCCGTGGCGGGCCAGCTCAAGCAACGTGCGCTGGATCGCGGCCTCGTAGCGCGCGATCCAGTAGGCAGAGCGCAGCGCCTCCGGACGCAGCGTCTCCAGCCGTCGGAGCACGGTGGCGTCCATCATGCCATCGCCGAGCGCTTGCAGTTGAAGTGCGCTCCAGTCACCCTCGGGGTGCAGTTTCGGGCCGCCGTGGAGGGTGTCCAGGTAGGCGCAGATCAACGGCGAGTCGACGAGCGTACGGTCTGGAAGAACGAGCGCGGGAATCTTGCCAAGGGGATTGTGCCCGGCTACCAGGCCGTCTTCGGCGAGTGGATTGGCCTCGACGACTTCCAGGCGGTCGTATACGCCCAGCTCGAAAGCCGCGATCCGAACCTTGCGCGCGAAGGGCGACGTCGCGTACGACAGAAGTTTCATGGGGTAAGATCACGACCGCTGGGCACGGATGCTCAGCGGAACCAGGTGCGTGCCCACTTCGTTCCGTTCGTCTCGCCCGCGCAGCGCGACGAGCCGCCCGCGGTGCTGCAGCAGTTGCCACGCGCGAACCAACAATAACCGCCCGCGCTCGGGGGCGCGTCGACCGCCCAGCCGATGACGGTTGTGTTGTTGGGGCTCGCCGCATAGGCAGTACAACCAGCGATGTTGTCGGTCGCTCCCGCGTAGGTTGAACGACAGGCAGGCACGTTCGAGAAGCTCGGCGCCGCGGTCATACGGCTGTTGTAGCCATAGAGCTCGCGGATGAGGTTGAGCTCAGCCAGGGTCTTATTACGACCATAATACTTGAAGGCTCCTGAATCGACCTCTTCCCTCACCTCGCTGAACACGGCGAGCGAGCCTTTGTACATACCCGCGCTGGTCGGCGCGCCACTGGCCGTCGAGATCGTCGTGGGCCAGGAGGCCACATCGGGAAAGGTGACGGTGGCAGGGTCGAGCGTAATGAGCAGGGTCCAACCACCCCCATCGCTCGTCATGTCGCAATACGCTTGAAACGGCGAACCACCGGGCGCGACCCAATAAACGCCGCTCGGCGCGCCTGGGTAGGCGGCCAGGATCGCACTGCAGCTCGTCGCCGCCGAGCCGATCGAGCCCCCGTCCGGCGCGCCGCCCGCGGAGGCGCTGTCGAGGCGCACCCAGGTTGAGCCGTTGCAACCATCGAAGGTCGTCCCGGTCCAGCGAATGGCCCCCGCGCTCTGCGCGCTGCACACCGTGGCGTTACCAACACGAAGACTGCCCAACACCACGGCGTCGCCGTAGACATCAAGGAGCGCCTGCGGCGTGGACGTGCCAATACCGACCTGACCGTTGTCGAAAATGATCGACGATCCCAGGGTGGAGGCGCCCGTCCATAACGGGAGCAAGCCAGCGACCCCACCGCTCAACGTCCCCGCGGGGCCCGTCGGGCCCACTGGACCTTGTGGACCCTGTGGCCCTTGCGGACCTGTGGCGCCAGCCGGCCCAGGAGGCCCCTGCGGTCCAGTCGGCCCCAAGTCGCCTGCGGGTCCTTGAGGCCCTATGGGACCCATGGCCCCGTCGGCTCCTTGCGGCCCGACAAGCCCCGTCGGGCTCCCGACCCACTGCCCATTCGCATCGATGACCGGTCCGATTCCCGCAATCGACACCGACGTCGGGTGAATGTCGCCCACCGCGTCTCCCGCGAGGAGCGCATAGGGAACACTGCCAATCTCCGCGCGCGGCGTCATCTCGGGATCGGTGCCGACCGTCATGCCAAAGTAGCGCGCGGAGCCGTCGAAGAGGCTGGCTGGGAAGGCTGTCACCGTGCCGAGGGCCGCCGAATAATAGCCCTCGTCGAAGGTCAGTGTGTGGAGTTCGCTCCACAACGGAGTTGGCGCTTGGGGAGAGTCGTAGATGGCAAACAAGACATCGAGGGTCCCTGAGATTGGGGCGCTGTTGGCGTCGTAGAGGCGCCCCTGATGGCTGATGGTCGACGGGACGCCGGCCCACGAAGGGAGCGCGACTCCGGCCGAAAAGCAGGCGGCGAACAGCGTGGGCACGATCAAGCGGCGAATCGAGCGAGCAGTCATGGTGGGCTCCGCGGGGCTGGGCTTGCGACCGAACTTCTCGTTTTCGCTCATACGGAACCTCGCGTCAAGCGGCGAGCCCGCCGAAAAGAAAACCCCGACTCATGAGGAAAATGCGCTCATTTTCGCGTTCCACGGGCCTCGGAGCCGGCCCGCCTCCTGAAATCTGTTGCGGGCGAGTGAAGTCTCTCCGACATTTGAAGGAGCCGCCGGAGGCGAGCGGATGGCTTCACGCAGGTACGTTGGTCGAGAGCTGATCATGAGGGCGGCTTTGCCGCTGTTGGCGATGGTCAGCGCGTGCCCAGGGACCGAGCCCGGCGTCGGCCCACCCGTGTCGAGCACGGCATCAAGCAGCACAGGTGGCGGCGTCGTAGACTGCGACGAAGCCGAGCTCGACGACGGCCGCGTGTGTACGCTCGATGCCTGCGAAAACGGCGTGCCCGTGCACACTCCCCTCACCACCAAAACGCCGTGCGCCGAAGACGGCGGGCTTTGGTGCAACGACAAGGGCAATTGCGTCGAGTGCGCGGATGGCAGTGACTGCGTATCAGGTGTTTGCGGAACCGCCTATGTCTGTGTGTCGCCGAACTGCGTGGATGGCGTGAAGAACGGCGCCGAGACCGGCGTCGATTGCGGCGGTACTTGCGGTATGTGCGCCTGCGCATGGAGCCACGCGTTCGATGGTGCCGATGTCGATCATGTGACGCTTGATATGGGCTTGAACGGCGACATCTACCTCGCGACCCGTTTCGAAGGCACGCTCGACTTCGGCGGCGGACCTATCACCTCCGTCGGCGGGCCCGACATCGCCATTGCGAAGTTCGATGCGGCGGGCAGCCACGTTTGGAGCAAGCTCATCGACACACCGTTCACCAAGCTCACGCCGAACGTCGACATCGCCGTGGACAGCGCGGGCAGTGTCTACGTGACCGCCGCATCCTCGAGCGTTGCTGGGCTCCCGGGGCCGCTTCAGGGGGTCTCTCTCATCAAGCTGGACGCCGCCGGCAGCGACGTCTGGACGAAGACGCTTGGCCTCCTTGCTGACTTTGCGCAAGTCGCTGTCGACCCCACCGACGACGTGATTGTCGCCGTGACCAGCGAAGGTCCCGTCGATTTCGGGGGCGGGCCCATATTGACAGATGCGTGCTCACCTGGCGGCGACTGCGGTGAGTGCGGAGCGCTCGCCGTGGGCAAGATGCACTCGGACGGCACGCATGTGTGGAGCTTGGGATTCGGCGATCCGCACAGCAGCAGCGAGTGTGTTGCCGCTGAGGACGTTGGAGTCGATTCGGCAGGTCGGGTGATCTTGAGCGGGATGTTTAATGGACACTTGGGCTTCGGCGGACCGGTGTATTGGGGCGGCGCCGCGGGCTCGGCGCTCTACACGGCGGCGTTGGATGCGGATGGCAGCTTCGCTTGGATTAAGGTCGTCGGCAAGCTCTTCGCCCCGCATTTCGGCCCCTACGACATGACTCTCGCCGCCGACCCAGCCGACAACGTGTTGTGGTCGCTCGGGTTCGGCGATGAAATCGACTACGGCGGCGGCCCCGTCGGCGACGACAGCGACTACTGGCACGCTGACATCGTCAAGCTCGATGGCTGGGGAAACCACGTTTTCAGCGCCGCCGTGGGCTCCCATGCCGGCCCCTACGACGTGGCAGCGGACAGCCAGGGGAACATCGTCACCACGGGGGACTTTTACGCGCCCATCGACTTTGGCACCGGCCTCATCTCCGGAAAGGGCGGAAGCGACGTTTTCATTGCGAAACGCGACCCGAGCGGGGCGGCGCTATGGGTTCGAACCGTGGGGGACAGTGCTCATCAGTACGGGACCTCGATAGCTGTGGATGTCTCGGACAACGTCGTCGCGGCGGGGGTCTTTGAGGGCACGGTCAATTTTGGAAACGGCGTCCTTCAACATGTCGGTGGCGAGCCTAGGAGCATTTATCTTGCCAAGTGTCCGCCTTGAACGAACGTCACTTCATCTGTCTCGGCGTGCCAATGCCGAGCTGCGCTTGGTAGTCGTTTCCCCAACACCACGCGGTCCCGTCGGACTTCGTGCCGCAGGTGAACAATTCTCCTGCCTCCACTGCGGTCCATTCG
>CAYLJT010000145.1:0-12954 GCA_964383995.1 uncultured Polyangiaceae bacterium | reverse complement strand
CTCGCGGCGCGGGCCGAGCGGCTCGTGCGCATGGGGGAAGAGGCCTTGGCCGCGCGTCCCGAGGGCGACGACGAAAAGCGCGCGCACCGCCTACGTCTGGAAGCCATCGTCCGTGAGATCGACGCGACCTTCGCCCCCCAAGCCCGGCCCCCGGCCATCGAAGAGCTGCGGGAGCAGATTCGGGGCGCGCTGTGATTCCACTGACCTGGAGCGCGCGCGAAGATCCCCTTGCTCCGCGCGGGGTGTGCGCTTTGGGAGCCGCCGCCGAGCGCCTCCGCGAGCGTCTGCTCGAGCTCGACGACGAGGCCTTCCAGGGGCTCCGGGGGGCCTCCGGTCCTGAGCTGTTGGCCATCGAGGGGCCGAGCGAGGCCCTGGTATGGGTCGACGGCGTGGCCTATTTCGGCCGAGATTCGCGCGCACCTTCCCTCCTTCTACCCACCAACCTTGCGCCCGATCTACCCATCGCGGTCGTGGAGTTGGCGGCGCTCCGTGGGCTCTCGGCGCCGGTGCTGCTGACGCCTGAGATCTGGGCGAGCTTCGCGGGGGCACGTCCGCTCTCCCGGGAAGCGTTGCGGGCGTGGAGGCTCGGGTCCTGAATGGAGCTCCCGGCCTCCCTCGCCCCCATGCGGGTGGCGCTGAGGCTCTTCCAGGAGAGCCTGGCCGTTCCGCTCGCGGTGTTCGTCGAGCGGCTGGCGCGCGTGGTAGGTCCGATGTCCGGGGGCGATCACGAGGGAGGCGATCCGGATGGCTACGGGGGCCTGGAGAGCCGCGGTCCCTACGAGCGGTTGCTCGCCTCCGAGTGGCTCTTGCTCGACACCTACCCCGACGAGTTCATGCGTCGCGCCGCCCATCGCGAGCACTTGTTTACGGCCCTGAACCGCAGCGGCGCGCGCAGGCCGCGCACGTCCGTGTTGTTCGTCGACCGCGGCGCAGCGGTGCTCGGGGCGCCGCGTCTCGGACTTCTCGCCACCGTCCTTTGCATGCAGGCGCGGGCGGAGGCCGCGCGCTGCTCCTTCGCGTGGGCGCTCGCGGACGATCCTACCCTGCGCACGGGGCTCGACGAAGCGGGCGCCAGGCACCTTTTGTCCGCGTCCGCGGGGAAGCCGGCGACGGTCGAGGGCGTCTTGTCGTTTCAACGCTCGCTCGGCGCCCGCCCGGGGGACGAGCTGTGGCTCACGGGCGCTGGAAACCTGGCGGAGGTCGCCGATCTTGCCAAGGTCGGCTCGGTCCTGTTCGAGGATGTCTTGTTGCCCGACGTTTGTCAGGTCACGGCAAGGGTAAGGTCGCCGTCGGGCAGCCCCAAGGTGGCGCAGCTCGACCTCCCTGCCGACGACGTGTCGACGCGCCTTCTACGCGGACTCTTTCGCCCCGCGGGGCGGATCGCGCCCACCCGCAAGGAGTCTGGACGTTGGGTCGTTTTTTCCCAGGACGAAGGCCGGGCGCTGATCGCCCATGGTGGGGGCGTGTGGCGCCTGACCACCGTAACGAAGAGCAACGCGCGGGCCCGAAGATACGAGGTCGCTGCTCATCGCAAGCTCATCGCTGCGGGCTTTCGTCGGCAGGAGCCGATCCTTGCCAGTGTCAACGCGGGCTCCATTTTCCTGGAGTCCCCCGGTTCACCTCCATTTGCCGAGCTTCCCCTGGATGTCGCCGCGACCCAGCTCGACGGTCCGCTCGGGAGCGTCGTTCCAGGGTACGACGATTCGTTCTGGGTTCGCCTCCCGGGCTCGGCCGTATTCGAGCTTTGTCCGATGCGCAAGCGGGTCATCCGCATCGCGACGCGCTCGCTTGTGCTGAGCCCCCTCGGGCGCGAGTCAGGTGAGCTCGCGTGCCTGGGCCGAGACAAAACGCGCGACGCGCAGGGAGGTCATGTCTTCCAAACCTACGGCCAACACCGCTCGTCGAGCGTGGAGCTCCCGGTCCGACCCGCGCGCGCCTTCCTCGGTTTGACCCATCGTTACAAGCGAGGCGTGCTCGCGGTCGAGGTGGATGACGAGGGCCCGATTCACCTGTTCGAGGCCGACCGCAGGTGGACCTTGCCGCGGCCTGGTCACCCCGTGGTCGGTGTCGTCGAGAGCGCCGTGGAGAGCGACGCGCCGGGCCTTCTGGTGCGCGATGAGGAAGGTCTGCTCGGCATCGGCCCGACCTGGACACGTCGGATGTTCTCCACACGCGAGGCCATTCTCCACGTGGTGGTCGCCCCCTCCTCGTGGCTCGCGGCGGTGATCTTTGCGGACGATCGGGTCGCTTTTGTTCGGCTTCCGGAAGGGAAGATCCGCGCCTACTTCGAGGGCGGGCGCTCCGTGCCGAGCCGGGTCGACGCATGATCCCGACCCTGTTCTCGGGCAGCGTCCTCGCCGACGGTCTCCTCATCGATCGGGAATTTCTCGGCGAAGGGCGGGCGCGCGAACGAGTCATGGACCTGGTGGGTCAAGGGGCAACCACCCACGCGATTCCAGGCGCCTACGCCGTGTGCTTCGCGAGGCCCCGCCGCGTCCGCGTGGTGGAGGCGCTCGGGGCTCCGTTTCTTACCCGTGGTCAGGTGCGCACGACCGTGGATCTTCCCCTGGACGAGCTGGCAAGGTTGTCGCCCGCGGGCGGCCTGGTGTTCCTGGCGGCGGGAGCGGTCCGCGCGGTGGCCTTGGGGCCTGCGACCCAGGTGCAGCCTTCGGCGTGGATCGACCTGGGCCTGCAGCCGCTTGTCCTGCGAGGCCTCGGCGCTCCAGCCGTCGAGCCCGAGCGGGCGGCGCCGCCTCGCAACCTCCGTTCGCTCTTGGAAGATCACGTGCCCCCCGCGGACGAAGCGCTGGTCCATCTTCCGCACTTTCAGGTCCAGCCGGGCGGACCTTCCCTGGTCATCCGCTGGCTGCAGTCGATCGTCGTCGTTCTCCGCGGTATCGTCTCCCGCTGGGAGCAGGCGCGCAGACGCGGGACCGAGGCCCATGACCCATCCGCCTCCACCGCCTTGGCGCCACGGAAGCCCAGCCGGTTTGCCCAGTGGTTGGACGCCTTGTGGGTGCGCCTGGCGCTGCTGTCGCGGCTGTCTTCGCTGCTCCAAGAGCGCCAGTGGTCTTACATGGAAAACCTCCTGTCTGCCTTCGCGCGGCGGGATTGGGAAGACGCGCTGCGGCGGGCCATTCCGCTGGCGAAGGCCAACGAGCTGGGGGCGTCGCAGGTGTCGTTCGCGACGCCGAAGCCGCGCTCCGACCTGACAATTCGTCCTGGGGCCCACGCCGCAGGGGGCTCCATCGGCTTCGGGCCCAACCTGTACGCCCACCTGAGGGCCCTCTACCAAAAGGCCTTCGAAGCTCTCGACGCGCGTGGCGAGCACGAGCGGGCCGCGTTCGTCTTGGCCGAGCTTTTGGGCGCCGACGCCGAGGCGGCGGCCTACCTCGAAAGGCATGGCCAGGCGCGTCTCGCGGCGGAGCTCGCGGAGGCGCGCAAGCTCCCCGCCGAGCTGGTCGTCCGTCAGTGGCTCGTCGCGGGCGACCTCGCGCGTGCGGTCGCCGTGGCGCGCAAGAGGGCCGCCTTTCCGGTGGCCATCGCCTACCTGGAGAAGCGCGATCGCGAATTGTCTCGGACACTGTCCTTGGCTTGGGCCGAGGTGCTCGCCGAGGCCGGGGACTACCTTGCCGCAGCCACGTTGGCGTCGCCCATCCCGGGCGCCGAGGTGCTCGCGCAAGAGTGGCTGCGGCGCGCGATCGCGGTGGGTGGCACGGTGACCGGAAAGGCCCTTGGTTTGCGGATGGGTCAGGTCGAGCCCCTGACGACGAGCGAGCGGACGGTCTTCGATTCCGTCGTGGCCAGGGAGGCGTCCGACGGGCCTGCTAGCCGGCAGGCGCTCGGCAGGGTGCTGGCGCGTGCCAAGTTACCGCCCTGGGCCGCCGCGCTCGGACGAGCTGTGGTGCGCGCCCTCGCCACGGATGCCGCAAACAGTCTGGGCGCCGACAGCTTCGGGACTGCTCGCAGCCTGGCCGAGCACCTCGGAAACCGACCCCTCCTCACCGACCTGGAGATCCTGCTACGAAGCGCGCCCCCGGCCCACGCCTTTTACGGTTTCGACCGCACGATCGAGGCGCAAGACACGGGGGCGCGCTCCATCCTGGACGTGGCGGCCTTGCCGGAGGGTAGGGTCCTCGTCGCCCTCGGCGAACAAGGCCTTTGGCTGTTGCATCGGACAGGGAAGGTCGCCGCGCGCTTCGATGTCCCCGCCTACCAACTGGTGGTCTCCGTTCACGGCGATCGGGCGCTCGCGCTCGCGCCGCGCGGGGATGCCACCCGCTTGACGCGTGTGGATCTCCTCTCGCGCCGGACCGAGACCTGGACAGAAGCCCTGCTCGATCGGGTTGCGCCGACCTTCGATGGGGAGACTTTCGCCGTGGCGCGAGCAGACAAGGTGTACATCGTCGACGCCCTGGACTCCCGCTGGACGGCGTTGGAGACCTACGATCTCGGCGGCGCCACGCCGCTCGCGCTCGGGCTCGACGGCACCCGGCTGTGCCTTGTGGTGCGAAAGGGTCAGACCTACTTTCAGCGCCACGAGCGACCCGGCGGTACCCTACGCGTTCGTGTCGAGGTGGCGCAGCCCGCAGACGGCATGTTCGCGGTCACGCCCCAGGGCGGCGTGGCTTGCACGGCCGTCCGCGAAGGGCCGCCCGCGCCGATTACGACGACGGAGGGGTTCTTCCAGATGCCCTCGATTCAGAAAGAGCGCAGCGCCTTCGTGAGGCTCGCGACGGGCGCTCCCTTGGGCGTGGCCATCGGAAACGATCACGTCGCGGGCGCTTGCCGGGAAGACGACGGTGTCAAGGTCGTGCTCCGGCGCGGGGGCCCGGGGCTGGGGGTCGGCAATGTCGATCTGACCTTGCGTGGGGCGGGGCGCGTCGCGCTCGGCATGGGGCAAGACGCCTTTTGGGTAGGAGACGACCGGGGTCGGCTGTTCGGCGTCGATCTCTCCACCATGCGCGAGATCCTCGATCTTCGGCTTTGATTTCCGAGGGCGGACGGGCCTACCGTGTCGCGCGGATCCTTACAAGCTCCACGAGGTCGCCCATGGGGAGCTGCATGTCGAGCACGTGCATGCCCATGCGGCCCGACAGGCGCGCGTCTTTGAGGTCGAAGAGCGGTTCGCGACGGTCGTTCGGGGCCTCGACCTCGGTGATGCCCAGGTAGCGAAAGCCGTTGGCTTGGGCCAGGCACTGCCCGGCGTAGCGCTCCGGGACGCTCACGTACGGCGTCTGGATGTTGTCGATGCCGTGGAGCACGTCGGGGGCCTCGGCCCACATGGGGAAGGTGGTCGCGCGCAGCAAGGTGCGGTGATTGTCCTCGATATCGGCTGGATTGACGCACACCGTCTCGAAACCAGGGGAAGGCAAGTCCCGCTCGAAGGGCTCGGCCGGGACGTCGCCACGGTAGCTGCGGAAGGCGACGATGCAAGCCGTTTCGTCTTGCGATCGGCAGATGGGTAGATGTTGGAAGGTGCCGCCCGTGGTCTGCCCCGGTTTGACCTCCAGGTGGCCCCCAATCGGCAGGGCGAGCAGCAGCCGTTCGCGCATTACGGGGTCGTCGTCGAAGAACCGCTTGAGTAAGCGAATCGTCATCTCCGCGCCCTGTGAGTGGCCGATCAGCACGACCTTCCTACCTTGGTTGTATTGCCCCATGTAGTGCACGAACGCCTCCGCGACGTCGGAGAAGGCCGCCGCAAGGTAAGGCTCACGGGCCTCCGGGCTGCGCAGGTAGGTGCCGATCGTGATCTGCTGGTAGAAGGGCGCAAATACCCTACAAACCGAGGAGAACGGCGTGGCCTGCGCGAGGGCCACCCGATCCATCGCCGCGCGGTCTTCGAAGTCGTCGTGGTTGCCCCAACGCAGGCCGAGGTCGACGGTGGGGTAGACATAGAAGCAGTCCACCGGGGGCGCCGTCGGCGTGGCGTCTCGGACAGCGTGCCGCGTGCCGTCGGGCGCGAGGGTGGTCGCGGTCCGATCGTGTAGGCAAGGTGAGTCGGGGAGATCGGGCCGGCACAGCCAGCGGGCGCCGTCCTGGTAGCGCTCGCTCGCGAAGCCGAGGTAGGGGCTCTTGAGGTTGGGAGGCAGGGGATGGACCGTCCCCGGCCCGCAGGACAGACCCAAGGCGACGACCAGGAGCCCGAGGCCCGACGCCGTCCGCGCTCGCCGCGTCATTTCTTGCACAAGGTGTAGCCAATCGGCTTGGTGGTGTCCCAGTAGCTGAGCGCCGTGTTGCAGAACATGCCCGAGCACCAGGTTTTGGTGCAGGTCGTGTCGTCGCAGTAGTGGTAGCCAAACGAGTTGTCGAACGAAGCGTTGAAGTAGCCCGCCTGCTGGGCGGCCGCCGAGACGCCGCCCGAGGGGTTGCAGCCGAGGGAGTTGCTCTCCCCGTCGGACAGGTACTCGCTCTTGCAGATGCCGTAGCCGTTGGCCATGTCGGAGTACATGTTGCCGCAGCCGGTCGGCACGTAGCCGTAGGTCTGGCAGAGGTTTGTGTACTCGTAACACCAGTTGTCGAGGCCCGCCGTGACCGACTTGAGGCTTACCTCCAGCACCAGGTAGTCGATGCCTTGGTAGGTGACGTCGGCGGTCGACAGCACGTTGAACTGGCTGGGCGGTTGGCAGTCGTCGTCGCCCTGGATATCGCACCCGGATGGGCAGCAGCCGTCGCCGTTGATGCACGACAGGATGGGCGCGCTGCCGATGCAGCCCCCCGCAGCGTTGCAGGTCGAGACGGTCGTGCAGCTATCGCCGTCGTCGCACACGCCGCCGGCGTTGGCAGGTTGGCCGCCGCCGCACACGCCGTTCGAGCAGATCTCGCCGACCGTGCAGGTGCTGCCGTCGTCGCACGCCTGGCCGTTATTTCCTGCCACCGACGAGCACTTGTCGTTGATTTCGTCGCACGTCCCGATCATGCAAATGTTCCCGGGAGGCGCGCACGCCTTGGGGGTGCCCACGCACTGGCCGGCGTTACAGGCGTCGTTGTCCGTGCAGTACAAGCCGTCGGAGCAAGCGGTGCCGTTGTTTTGGGGGACGGCGACGCAGCCCTGTACCGGGTCGCAGACACCCACGCCACACACGCTGTCCAGAAACGAGCAGTCGACCTGTTGGGCTCCCAAACATTGCCCAGCGCTGCACGTGGAGGTCAGGGTGCAAGGGTCGTCGTCGATGCAACCGGCGCCGTCGTTGCCGGCGACCTCCACGCAGGTGTCCGTCGCGACGTCGCACATGCCCACATGACAAGGCGCAGCGGCGCCGCACGCTTTGAGCGGTCCGGTGCACAGGCCGGCGACACAATGGTCGGTCGTCGTACACTGCTTGCCGTCGTCGCAGGGGCCGTTCTCGTTTGCCGCCGTCTTTTGGCAGACACCGTTGATGCAGGCGCCTACGTTACACGCGTCGCTCAAGGCGGCGCAGTCCTCGGCGTAGACACAGGGGCCGACCATGCCACCGCCGCCGCTGCTAGAGGTCGCCGTCGTTGTCGCGCCGCTGTCTCCACCGGCTCCCCCAGCGCCGCTCGTGCTGAGGGGCTCGATTGCGTTCGCGCACCCGAGCGCGAGGCTGGACACCACGACGAGCACTGACAACGAACCTGGGCTCCGAGTAAGAACCGGCATGAGCACCTCTCGCCCCCAAGCTATCATATTTTTCGGCGGGTCCATTTTGGTGATTGAAAGTGGATAAAGCTTGCTCCTATTCTCATGTTTCCATGAGAAGTTTTGTGCGACGCGCGAGGTCGAGCCCGGGCTTTACGTTGGTAGAGCTCATGATCGCGGTGGCCATCATCGGGGTGCTGGCGGCCCTCGCCATCTACGGGATCGCGCGCTATCTAGCGGTCTCGAAGACCGCCGAAGCCAAGAGCTTTGTGGGCGGAATTTCGAAGGGGGCGGTGTCGGCCTACGAGCGCGAAAAGGCGCAAGCGGAGGTGCTGAGCCCGGGAGGCACGGGTCAGCCGTCGAGCTTTACGCTGTGCGACACGGCGACGAACAAGATCCCGCTGACGATGCCCGCCAGGAACAAGATCAACCCCGACCCGGCGGACCAAGTGGAGACGGATCCCGAAAAAGGTTGGACCTGCCTCAGCTTCTCCATCGCTCAGCCGATTCAGTTTCAATACTTCTACGAGCGCAACGGCAACTCGGCGACCTCGGGCCTGCCGGGCGCCCCTGCCTACTCGGGCACCTACTTCGAGGCGAGCGCGCAGGGCGACCTGGATGGCGACGGCAACCTGAGCACCTTCGCGCGGGGCGGGTTGATCGAGCCGGACGGATCATTGACGGTGGCGACGGAAGTCTACGTCAACAACGAAGACGAGTGACCATCCGCCATCCGTGGTAAGACGGAGCGCGTGACGCCCCGTCTCTACTTCGAAGATCCCTTTCTTTGGCGCTTCGACGCCCACGTCGTGGCCCACGGCAGCTTCGGCGGCCGGCCGTCCCTGCTCCTCGATCGAACGGCGTTCTACCCCGAGGCGGGGGGACAAATGGCCGATCACGGCACCTTGGGCGGCAGCGTTGTCTCGGACGTCCAGGTCGACGACGAAGGTCTCGTGCACCACCTCGTCGAGGGCGCTCTGCCCGAGGTGGGCGAGCCCGTTGCGGGTCAGATCGAGGCCGCGAGGCGGCGCCTGTTCATGGCGCTTCACACCGGGCAGCACATGTTGTCGAGGGCCCTCGTGGACGTAGCGGGGTTGGAGACGGTCTCCTCGCGCCTTGGAGAAAGCCAGTGCACGATCGATGTCGACGGCGCTCAGGCCTCGGAAAGCAACGTGGCCAAGGCGGAGGACCTGGTCAACGCGGTGATCGATGACGACCTGAACGTGCGCGCGTTCTTCCCATCCCCTAGCGAGCTCGCGACCTTGCCACTGCGTCGAAAGCCGAAGGTAAGCAGCGATGTTAGGGTGGTCGCCATCGGCGACTTCGACGTCTCCCCCTGCGGCGGCACCCACTGCACAAGGACGGCGCAAGTGGGCCTGTTGGCGGTGACCGGCCTCGAAAAGTACAAGGGCAAATGGCGGATCACGTTCTCCGCCGGAGCCCGCGCGCGAAGAGAGCTAGCCGAAGAGCGGTCCAAGATCGTCCACCTTGCCAAGGACCTCTCCTGCGGCACCTCCGACGTCCCCGGCGTGATCGAGAAGCTCCGCAGGGAGCTCGGCGAGGCCCGGGAAAACGCCGGTAGATTGCGGAGCCAATTGGCCACCTCGCTGGCGGAGGAGCTGCTAACGGCGGCAAGGCAAGAAGGTCAGGCGGTGATCGTGGCGGAGCTTGCGGGCTGGCCCGTCGAGCACCTGCGGGTGGTAGCCGCAAAAATAACCGATCAACCCGGCCACGCCGCGGTGCTGACCAGCAGCGCGGCCGACGGTGTCATGGTCGTCGTGGCGAGGGGCGAAGGAAGCTCCCTCGACTGCGGCGACCTCATGAAGCGCCTGGCCGCCAAGGCCGGAGGACGAGGCGGAGGAAGGCCCGAGCGCGCCGAAGGGCGCCTGCCTTTGGTGGACGACGTGGGCGCGATGATTCGAGGGTTGTTACACGGCTTCACCGAGCCGGGTTGACGCTGAACGGATGTATCGTTATGGGGACGGGGTGCTACTTCGCCACCGGCGCCATCCGCTCGATGAGCTCCTGCGCACCCTTGTGGACCCACCCTTCGCGGCGGAGCGGGATTTGGGCTCGTCATCGCGCCAGCTGCGAGTTTTGCGGTCAGGGCCGAGGCTCGCCGAGGTCCGCCGGCCCCCCGCGAATGAAGCAGGGCCTCTTCATTTCGCGCCCAAGTCTTCGGACCGAGTGGTAGGTTTGACCGCCGTGCAAATCGATTTGCTCCACATCCCGTCGCTAACGAGCGCGGCCGTCGCTCACTACTGGCACACGTTGAATCAGCAAGGTATGCGGCAGATGGCGGGCGAGGCCGATCGCGGTCGGCGCGCTGCCGTGACAGGCGGCAAACAGATGCAGGGATTTGGCGATTTGGTGAGGACTCTATTGCTCGCCAACGGCATTTCAGAGACCGAGGTGTTCCTAGAGAGCCATCTTGAGCTCCCCGGTTATTTTCGCTCCACGAAGACGTGGGACATGCTGGTGGTAAGGCGTGGGCATTTGATAGCGGCGGTCGAATTCAAGTCTCAGCGTGGGCCCTCCTTCGGAAACAACTTCAACAACAGGACAGAGGAGGCCATCGGCACCGCCACCGATCTCTGGAAAGCCTACCGTGAAGGTGCCTTTGGCAAGAAACCACGTCCCTGGCTTGGGTGGCTGATGCTCCTGGAAGACTGTCCGAGATCGCGTGCTCCGGTGAGGGTTGAGGAGCCACACTTCAAGGTTTTTCCGGAGTTTCAAGGTGCATCGTACGCCGATCGGTACGAGCTGCTCCTACGCAGACTGGTGAGGGAGAGGCTCTTTGATAGCGCCGCCTTTCTGATGTCCACCGAGGAAAGTGGCCCCCACGGCGAGTATACGGAGCCAGCCCCCGATGACCTGGGCATCAAACCGTTTCTGGGGGCGTTGGTCGCCCACGCCGTGGGTTATCAAGCATCCGCAAACTGAGGGTCAACGTGCAGCTTTCCTTTGACGCCATCTCGGAGCTTCCCCAAAATCTCTACGAATATGGCGTTCGCACTTCGGGCGAAACACATGGCGTCGTCCTTACCAAGCCGCACATCGTCTCGCTGATCCTCGACCTTGCCAGGTACACGTCCGACCGCGACCTGACCTCGTTGACGCTGCTCGAACCCGCATGCGGCGAGGGCGCCTTCCTGGTCACCGCTGTCGACCGTCTGTTGCGCTCCGCCGCGAAGTTTGGCGTGCCCGAATCAAGCCTCGAACACGCGATTTCCGCGTTCGACATCGACACCTCGCATGTCGAACGTTCTCGCGCGGCGGTAACGGAGCTGCTTCGAGGCCGTCATGCTCCCCTCAACCGGGCCCGCCGTCTCGCGGAGAAATGGATCAATCAAGGGGACTTTCTGCTTTTGGGTCGGGAGAGGCAGTTTGACGTAGTCGTCGGAAATCCGCCATACGTGCGCATCGAGCAGCTCGATAAGCACCTCCAGAGGGAATATCGTCATCGTTTCGGGTCGCTCTACGACCGCGCCGATCTCTACGTCGCGTTCATCGAGCAAAGCATACGGTTGTTGACGCCCGCCGGCGTCCTCTCTTTCATTTGCGCGGATCGCTGGATTTCTAACAAGTACGGCGCCCCCCTGAGGAGAATCGTCGCGGAGCAATGCGGGGTTGAGTGTTACGTTGATCTCCACACGGCCTCTCCGTTTGAGTCTGACGTGATTGCCTACCCATCGATATTCGCGCTCCGCAGGGGCAAGACGCGTCAGGTGCATGTGGTGCGTCTGAACGACGGCTCCAAAGAAGAGTGCGAGGCCGTCCTGCCATCCATCGAACGAGGGCGTTCCGACGCCCCCAATGTAAAGCTGTCGGTTCACTCGACGTGGTTCGAGGGCGACGAGCCATGGATTATTAGCTCTCCCGAGCATTTCTCCGCGCTTCGTGCATTGGAAGCTCGCTGTCCCCCTTTGGAAGCCGACGGTCGTACTCGGGTCGGCATCGGCGTCGCCACGGGCTGCGATAGGGTCTACGTTGTCTCCGCAGACGCAGATATTGAAGAAGACCGCTTGGTCCCCCTGGTGATGCGAGAAGACATCGATCGCGGTCGCATCTTGGATGCCCGAAGGGCCGTTATCAACACCTTTACTGAAGATGGAAAGGTTGTCGACCTGGACCGATTTCCACGGCTGGAGCGGTATCTTGCCGCGCACGGGAGTGAGGTGAGAAACCGACACGTGGCTCAGAAGAGCCCGAAAAGCTGGTTTCGAACCATCGACCGTGTCTACCCATCCCTTGTCGCCGCCCCCAAGTTGCTCATACCCGACATCGCGGGCTCCAACGAGGTTGTCTACGACTCAGGTCGCTACCACCCCCACCATAACCTGTACTTTGTGACGTCGGAGACCTGGGACATTGAGGTCCTCGGTGGCTTGTTGAGTTCTCGCGTGGCGCTCTTTTTTGTTTGGTCCTACGCAGTTAAGATGAGAGGCGGATACCTGCGGTTTCAGGCGCAATACCTCCGCCGCATACGGGTCCCTAGGCAGGTGGACATCTCTCCTGCATTAGCAAAGTCCGTGCGGGCTGCCTTTCGGCGGCGGGATTTTTCTACCCTCGACCAGCTTGCGCTCAAGGCGTACGGTGTCGATTCGCTTCCCGATTTCGATTTTGTAGACACGCGAAAGTGACGCGGCTGGCTTGAGGGTGCTCCACCCACCGAGAGAGCGAAATGCACGACCAAATCCTGAAGTTCTGGTTCGAAGAAATCGACGAGGCCCTGTGGTGGAAGAAGGATGACGACTTCGACCGCTTGATCGGCGAACGCTTCGGCGCTCTCCACGCGCAGGCCAAGCGCTGCGAGCTGTTCGCTTGGCGGCAGACGCCCGAGGGTCGGTTGGCGGAGGTGATTGTGCTGGATCAGTTCTCGCGCAACATGTTTCGCGGCTTGCCAGGCTCGTTTGCCAGCGATCCCTTGGCCCTCGCTTTGGCGCAAGAGGCGGTGGCCGTGGGGGCCGATTCCGCCTTGCCCGACCGGCAACGCAATTTTCTGTACATGCCCTTCATGCACAGCGAGTCGCTTGTCATCCACGAGGTTGCCGTCGCGTTGTTCCAGAAGAGCGGCAACGAGAAGATGCTGTCGTTCGAGCTGAAACACAAAGCTCTCATCGACCGCTTCGGGCGCTATCCCCATCGCAATGCCATCTTGGGCCGCGCGTCCACGGCCGAGGAGACGGAGTACTTGCAGCAGCCCGGCGCGGGCTTCTAGGGCGCGTTTCGCGACTGGGGCAAGATCCGCCGATTTGCGCCTGGTTTGGCCGAATCGAGGGGCCTGCCCGGCGGTTCGCTAGTACCGCATCCCGCTACTTCGTAGCGGCGCTTCGCGCAGGCCGCGTTGCGGC
>CAYLJT010000144.1:0-13017 GCA_964383995.1 uncultured Polyangiaceae bacterium | reverse complement strand
CTCCCCGAGCTCGATGCGGTAACCGCGCAGCTTGACCTGGTGATCGAGGCGGCCCAAAAATTCCAGATCGCCGTTCGCCAAATAGCGCACCAAATCGCCGGTTTTGTACAGCCGCGCGTCGGGCTCCTGGCGGAACGGATCGGCCACGAAGCGCTCGCGGGTCAGCTCGTCCCGACCCCAATAGCCGCGCGCCACACCGTCGCCGCCGATGTACAGCTCGCCGGGGATACCCACGGGCAAGGGCTCCATGCCCGCGTCGAGCACGTAGAGCGTCGTGTTGGCGATGGGTCGGCCAATGGGCACGGTGGCGGTCTGGGCCTTGCCCTGGCCACCGTCGAAGACGCAGCAGCCCACGACCGTCTCGGTCGGACCGTACTCGTTGATGAGCAGCATGCCGGGCGAAAGCCGGCGCCAGCGCTCGATGGCGCTGTCGTACAGGGCCTCGCCGCCGATCACGAAGGCACCCACCAGCCCGGGCAGCTCCTCGTCGCGCAGGATGGTGTTCAAGATTTCGAGGTGGGCCGGCGTGATCTTGACGAGGGACATGCCGCGGTTGGCGCGCATGGCCTCGGCCAGCGCGTCGATCTCCGCGCCTTCCGGGAGGAGGACGACTTTCTTGCCAACGAGCAAGGGTGTGTAGAGACCCGTCACGGTCAGATCGAAGCTCGCCGACGAATGGACGACAGCGCCCGCGCCGGTCGCGACCCGGTAGGCGTCTTTCGCCCAAACGAGGTAGTTGACGAGACCCCGGTGGGTTATCATCGCCCCCTTGGGCTTGCCCGTGGAGCCCGAGGTGTAGATCATGTAGGCGAGCGAGGTCGCGCCTTGCTCCAAGCGCAAGCGCTCCGTGGGCATGGACGCCAGTGTCTCGGACTCCGTGTCGATCTCGACGACCATGGCCCCCTGCACAGGCAAGGTCGCGCCGATGGCAGCGTTGGTCACCACCACCGGCACCATGGCGTCCTCCAGCATGAAAGAGAGCCGCTCCATGGGGTAGGAAGGATCGAGAGGCACGTAGGCGCCTCCCGCCTTCAGGATGCCCAAGATGCCCACGAGCAGGTCCAAGCAGCGCGGCAGGCACAGGCCAACCATGACATCGGCACCGACACCGAGGGTGGCAAGGTGCTGGGCGAGCTGATTCGCGCGCTCGTCGAGCTCGCGGTAGGTGAGCACGTCGGCCCCGCACAGCGCCGCCGGGGCGTCGGGCGTTTTGTCCACCTGCGCCTCGAAGAGCTGGTGGATGAGCGCGTCCCTCGGGTAGTCCGCGTGGGTGGCGTTGAGCTCGACGAGCAAGTGGTGGCGCTCCGCGTCCGCCATGATGGGTAGGGACGACACCGCCCGCTCGGGGGAGGCCACGCCGCTCTTCAGGAGCAACAGAAAGCGCCCGATCAGGCGCTCGATGGTGGCGGCCTCGAAGAGATCGGTGGCGTACTCGATCGAGGCCTGGACGCCGTCCTTACCTTCCGAGACGCTGAGGGTCAGATCGAAGCGCGCGGTGGTCTGCTCGGGCGGGATCGCGGCCAGCGTGACCCCCGGCAGGCGCAGCGGCTCGGCGGGCGCGTTGGCCACGTCGACCATCACCTGGAAGAGCGGCGCTCGGCTCATGTCGGGGCGCACCCGCATGTGCTCCACGAGGCGTTCGAAGGGGAGATCTTGGTGCGCGTAGGCGCCGAGGGCCGTCTCGCGGACGCGCAGGCACAGCTCGCGGAAGGTGGGCGCCCCCGTCAGGTTGACCCGGAAGACGAGCTGGTTCAAGAAATAGCCGATGAGGTCGTGGGTCTCGGCCTTGCGCCGATCGGCGACCGAGGTCCCGATCAAGACGTCGTCTTGCCCCGCGTGGCGCGAGAGCAGAGCGCCAAAGCTGGCGAGCATGACCATGTACAGGGTCACGCCCTCCTTCCTGCAGAAGTCGGCGATGGCCTTGGAGAGCTCGGGGCCGAGGTCGAAGGGCGTGCGAGCGCCACGGTAGCTGATGACCGCAGGGCGGGGCTTGTCGGTGGGAAGATCGAGGACGGTCTTGGCCCCCGCCAGGGTAGACCGCCAATATTCGAGCTCGCGCTCCACGACCTCGCCGGACAAAAACGCCCGCTGCCAGGCCGCGTAGTCGGTGTATTGCAGGGCGAGCGCGGGCAGCCGCGGCTCCCTCCCTTCCTGACCGGCGGTGTACAGCTCACCGAGCTCGCGGACCAGGATGCCCATGGACCAGCCGTCGGCGATCACGTGGTGCAGCGTGAAGATGAGCACGTGCTCCTCTTCGTCGAGGCGGAGCAAGCGCGTCCTTGCCAAGGGGCCTTTGGCCAGGCTGAACGGTTGGGCCGCTTCGCTGGCGATGCGATCGCGCACGACTTGCTCGCGCGCCTCCACATCCATGTCCGAGACATCTTCCAGCACGGGCGTCATGTCCATCGCCTCGTGGATGACCAGGCGCGGGCGGCCGGCGTGGGCCTCGAAGGTGGTCCTGAGGGCCTCGTGGCGCGCGACGATGGCCGCGATGGCGGCCGAGAGCGCGTCGCTGTCGAGGGCGCCTGTCAGGCGCACCGCGGCGGGCAGGTTGTAAAACGGGTTGTCGGGCTCGATTTGGTCGAGGATCCAGAGGCGCTCCTGACCGAACGAGAGGGGCAGCGAGCCTTCCCGCGAGACCTTGACGATCGGCGGCGCCACAAGGCCCTGACCTTCGCGCACAGCGTCTTCCACGTGGCCGGCGAGGGCGGCCACGGTGGGCTCGTCGAACAGCACGCTGAGCGGCAGCTCGACGGCGAAGGCCTCGACGATCTTGGCCATGACCTGGGTCGCGAGCAGCGAGTGCCCGCCCAGCTCGAAGAAGCTGTCGTGCACACCCACCTGATCGGCCCCAAGCACCGAAGCCCAAATACCGGCGATCACGTCTTCGACGGGGCTACGCGGCAAGGTCAGCTCGGCGGACGCACCCCCGCGCGCGTCGGGCGCGGGCAGCGCCTTGCGGTCCACCTTGCCATTGGGCAGACGCGGGATGTCCGAGAGCACCACGAAGGCCGACGGCACCATGTACTCGGGCAAGGTCTCGCCGAGGAAGCTGCGCAGCTCGCTGGGCGAAGGCGGCGTGGCCTCGGAGGGCACGACGTAGGCGACGAGGCGCGGGTCGCCGGGCATGTCTTCCCGTACAATCACCACCCCTTCCAGGATGTGACGGCTCGTCGAGAGCACCGACTCGATCTCCTCGAGCTCGATGCGGTAGCCACGGATCTTCACCTGTTGGTCGATGCGACCCAGGAAATCGAGGGCGCCGTCGGCCCGGTATTTGGCAAGATCGCCGGTGCGGTAGAGGATCTTCGAGGGGCTGTCGGCGAAGGGACTCTCCACGAATTTTTCGGCGGTCAGCTCGGGGCGGTTCAGGTAGCCGCGGGTGATACCGAGGCCCGAGACATACACCTCGCCTGGGACGCCGACCGGCACTTGCTTCTTCGCGGCATCGAGCACGTAGAGCGCGGTGTTGGCGATGGGGTAGCCGATGGGCACGCGGGGCCCGGGCTCGTTCGCGCGGGTCTCGTAGACCGAGCACCAGACGCTGGCCTCGGTGGGACCGTACTCGTTGTACAGGCGAATTTCTGGGTACTTTTCGTGGTGACGCAGCACCGTGTCGAGGGGCACGGCCTCGCCGGCCACGATCACCACCTTGAGGCTCGCGACGTCGCTGGGCTTCGCCTGGTTGAGCAGGAAGGTGTAGAGGGAAGGTACGCACAGGAGGTGCGAGACCCGGGCTTCGCCGATCAGCGTCGCGAGGCGGGTCGGATCTTCTTTTTGATCTTCGCTCGGCAGGGTGATCGTACCGCCCTGGCACAGCGTCCAGTAGATGCCGGCCATCGACGAGTCGAACGCGAACGACGAGAGCAGAAGGAAGCTCTCCACCTTGTGCGGGTAGTACTGAAGGCGCGCCTGGGTGGAGTGGACGAGGTTCGACTGACTGACCTGGACACCCTTCGGCTTTCCCGTCGAGCCCGAGGTGTAGATGATGTAGGCCAGCGAATCGCCCGTGGCCTGACTCTCGGGCCTCTCTTCGCTCTCGGCGTCGATGGTGTCCCAGTCCGAGTCGAGGCACAGCGTCTGGAGGTAGAGCGCCGGCAAGAGGTTGAGCACACTCTCCTGCACCAACAGGAAGGGAGCCTGCGTGTCTTCCAACATGAACGCCAGCCGCTCGGCGGGCCACGCCGGATCCATCGGGACGTAGGCGGCGCCGGCCTTCATGGCGCCGAGCACACCGATCACCATCTCGAACGAGCGCTCGACGCACACGCCGACCTTGACCTCGGGCCCGGCGCCCATGTTGCGTAGCCAGTTGGCGACCTTGTTGGCGCGCGTGTCAAGCTCCCGGTAGGTGAGCGTCTTGCCACCGAAATACAGGGCCGGAGCGTCGGGGGTGCGGTCCACCTGGGCTTCGATGAGCTTGACGATGGTGGTGTCGACCTCGTAGTCGCGCGCGGTGTCGTTCCAGGCGCGGAGCGAGGCGCGCTCGGCGTCGGTGAGCAAGGGGAGATCGGCGATACGCGTCGTGGGCGCGGCCATGCCGTGGAACATCAACGCGTCGAGCTGCGCGAGCATCCGCTCCATCGTGGCATGATCGAAGAGATCGGCGTTGTACTCGAAGGAAGCGACGAACCCGCTGGCTTGCTCGGCGAACGCCAGGGTGATGTCGAAGCGGCTGGTCTCGACGTCGGCCATCAGCGGGCTGACCTCGACCTGACCCATGGCAGGCGGCTCGGGCACCAGCATGGCATCGACCATGACCTGGAAGATCGGTGAGCGGCTCATGTCACGCTCGGGGCGCAAGAGCTCGACGATGCGCTCGAAGGGCATGTCTTGGTGCGCGTAGGCGGCCAAGGTGGTCTCGCGGACGCGGCCGAGCAGCTCGCGGAAGGAAGGCGCGCCGTCGAGCCGTGTGCGGAGCACGATTTGGTTCAAGAAGTAGCCAATCAAAGGCTCGGTCTCGGGGTGCCGACGATCGGCCCGCGAGGTGCCCACCAGGATGTCTTCCTGACCGGTGTAGCGGTAGAGCAGCACGTTGAATGTGGCCAGCGCCAACATGTAGGGCGTCACGCCCTCGCGCTGGCAAGCCTCGTGGATCTGCGCCGAGCGCTCGGGCGAGAAGCGGATCGTCGCGTGGGAGCCGCGGTAAGTGACAATCGGCGGGCGAGGTCGGTCGGTGGGAAGGTCGAGGGTGGTCGGGGCCCCCTGAAGAGCGCGCGACCAGTGGAGCAGCTCGCGCTCCAGGGTCTCCCCCGACAGGTAAGAGCGCTGCCAAGCGGCGTAGTCGGCGTATTGGATGGTCAGCGCAGGCAGGGCGGCCTCCCTGCCCTCGGCGAACGACGCATAGAGCTCGCTGAGGTCCCGCGTCATGATCCCTTGGGTCCAGATGTCGATGACCATGTGGTGGGCGGTCACCAAGAGGGCGTAGTCGTCGTGCGCGAGCTTCACGAGCTTGACACGCAGGATGGGCCCCTTGGACAGATCGAACGGGCGATCCAGATCGGCCTTCGCCTCGCGCATCGCCAGGGCGAGCGCGTCTGTCTCGGACAGGTGGGAGGCGTCCACGCGCTCAAAGGGGAGATCGAGCCGCTCGTGCACGATCGCCGAGGGGCGGCCGGACACCGAGGCGTAGGTCGTGCGCAGGACCTCGTGGCGCTCGACCAGGGCCGCGAAGGCTTTCTCCAGAGCCGCAACATCGAGGGGACCGCGGAGGCGCACGCCGCTCGGGATGTTGTAAAACGCGCTCTCCGGCTCGAGCTGGAACAAGAACCACAGGCGCTCCTGCCCAAACGACAACGGCAAGGGGCCGCCCCTCGGCACCGGGGCGAGCACCGGAACGTCGGCCCCGCGCGCGGTGTGCGAGGCGCTGAGCTGCGAGGCCATCCCCTCGATGGTCGGCGCGTCGAAGAACGCTCGCAGCGGCACGGTGACGCCGAGCAACGTCTGCGCGCGGGCGAGCACCTGCGTGGCCAACAGGGAGTGGCCACCGAGCTCGAAGAAGTTGTCGGTGACACCGAAGCCCTTGGTCTTCAGCACCTCGGTCCAAATGCCGAGCAAGGTCTCCTCTTCCTTCGAGCGCGGCATGACGATCACCCGCTCGCCGACCGGCCCCGCGTCGGGCGCCGGCAACGCGGCCCGATCGAGCTTGCCGTTGTCGGTGAGGGGCAGCGCGTCGAGCACGACGTACGCGCTCGGAACCATGTAGTCGGGGAGGTTCGCCAGGAGCCCTGCCCGCAGCTCGTTGACGTCGAGCGTGACCCCCTCGGCGGGGACCACGTAGGCCACAAGGCGCTTGTCGCCGGGCGTGTCTTCCCGCGCGATGACCGCGCGATCGCCGACCGCCGGGCTCTGACCGAGGGCCGCCTCGATCTCCCCAAGCTCGATGCGGTAGCCGCGGATCTTGACCTGGTGATCGAGGCGGCCCAAAAATTCCAGATCGCCATTGGGGAGGCAGCGGACCAAGTCGCCCGTCTTGTACAGCTTCGCGTCGGGCTCGTGCGAGAACGTGTCCGAGACAAAGCGCTCGGCGGTCAGCTCTTCCCTGCCCCAGTAGCCGCGCGCCACGCCGTGCCCGCCGATGTAGAGCTCGCCGGGCACGCCGATGGGCACGGGCGCGCGCTGATCGTCGAGGACGTAGAGCTGGGTGTTGGCGATGGGCCGACCGATGGGCACGGTCGCCGTCGACGCCTTGCCCTTCGCCCCGTCGAAGACACAACAACCGACCACGGTCTCGGTCGGGCCGTACTCGTTGATGAGCTGCATGGACGGCGCGAGGCGGCGCCACCTCTCGATGGCGCTGTCGTACAGGGCCTCACCACCGATGACGAAGGCACCGACCAGCCCCGGGATCTCTTCATCGGTGAGCAAGGAGTTGAGGATCTCGAGGTGCGCCGGCGTAATCTTGACGAGCGACAAGCCCCGGTTCTTGCGCAGGGTCTCGGCCAGCGCGTCGATCTCCGCCGCCTCCGGCAAAAGCACGACCTTCTGACCGACGAGGAGCGGTGTGTAGAGACCGGTGACGGTCAGATCGAAGCTCGCCGACGAGTGCACGGCGGCGCCCAGGCCGCTACTCACACGGTAGGCGTCTTTGGCCCACAAGAGGTAGTTCGTCAGGCCCTTGTGCGTGATCATCGCCCCCTTGGGCTTGCCCGTCGAGCCGGACGTGTAGATCATGTAGGCAAGGCTGTTCGGGTCTTGCTCGATGGTCAGACGGTCCGTTGGCATGGAAGCCAGGGTCTCGGCCTCGGTGTCCACCTCGACCACCATCGCGCCTTGCACCGGCAACGACGCGCCGATCGCGGCGTTGGTCAGCACCACGGGCACCATGGCATCTTCCAACATGAACGAAAGGCGCTCGGCGGGGTAGCTCGGGTCGAGCGGCACGTAGGCGCCGCCGGCCTTCAGGATACCCAACATGCCCACCACGAGCTCGATGGACCGCGGCAAGCACAGGCCGACCATGACATCCGGCCCGACCCCCAAGGTCGCCAGGTGTTGCGCTACCTGGTTCGCGCGCTCGTCGAGCTGTTGGTAGGTCAGGACCTCGTCGCCACAAACCACGGCGGTGGCCTCCGGCGTCTCATCCACCTGCGCCTCGAACAAGAGGTGTGTGAGGGCCGACGGGGGCAGCTCGACGCGGGTGTCGTTCCACGTCTCGATGAGCGTCTTCTGCTCCGCTGCGCCCAGCAAGGTCAGGTCGGAGAGGCGCTTGTCGGGCTCGGCCACGGCGCTCCGCACGAGGTTCTGGAAGTGCCCCAGCAGGGCCTCCATGCGCCAGGCGTCGAACAGCGCCACGGCGTACTCAATCTCGCAGCCGAGCGTGTCCTTGCCTTCCACGACCGTAAGCATCAGGTCGTACTTCGCGGTCTTCGTCCCGGAGCCGAAGGAGGACATGCGCACGTTGGACAGGGTCAGATCGGGGACGCCCAAGTTCTCCAGGGTAAGGGCCACCTGAAACATGGGGGAGCGGCTCGGATCGCGCGGCGGGCGCACCTCTTCGACCACGCGCTCGAAGGGCACCTCGGCGTGGGCAAAGGCGTCGAGCGAGGTCTTCTTGCTGCGCGCCAAGAGCTCGCGGAAGGTCGGGTTCTCTGCGGTGCGCGCGCGCATCACCAGGTTGGAGATGAAACAACCGATGACCCCTTCCGTCTCGGGGCGACCACGGCTCGCGTAGGGCGTACCGATCAGGAAATCGGTCTGACCCGTGTAGCGCGAGAGCAGGCCGGAGAAGGCCGCCAACAGGAAGGCGTAAAGGGTCGTGCCCTCGGCCTTGGCCAGGGCGCGCACCTCGCGGGTCAGATCGGCGTCGAGCTGAATCTTGACGACCTCACCGTCCACCGACTGTTGCGGAGGCCTGGGGCGGTCGGCGGGCAAATCGAAGGAAAAGGACGCCCCACGCAGCTCGTTCGACCAGAACGACAGCTCCCGCGTGAGGGCCTCGCCCTGCAGGGACTCGCGCTGCCACGCCGCGTAGTCACCGTATTGGATGGGAAGGTCGGGGAGCTTCGGCGTCTGACCCGTGGTGAAAGCGTCGTACAGCGCCGCGATTTCGCGGACCAGAACGCCCATGCTCCAGACGTCGGAGACGATATGGTGCATCGAATAGATGAGCACCCGGCGCTCTTCGGCGAGACGCACGATCTTGGCGCGGATCAAAGGTCCGCGCACCAGATCGAAGGGCCTACGCGCCTCGCGGACGACCTCCGCCCGGGCCTCCGCCTCGATGTCGGTGGCGTGGGTGCGAAGGTCGACTTGGCTCACCTCCACGCGCGGTTCGGGGTGGATGACCTGCAGCGCCTTGCCACCCTTCGAGGTAAATGTCGTGCGCAGCACCTCGTGGCGCCGGCCAACCTCCTCGAACGCCCGCGTCAGCGCGTCGGTGTCCAGGGGCCCCTCCACGGCGAAGGCGCCGGTGAGATTGAAGGCCGCGCTGTCCGGCTCGAACTGGTCGACGAAGAAGAAGCGCTCCTGCGCGAACGACATCGGCGTCTCCGCGGCGGGATCGCGGCGGACGATGCCTTGAGGCTTCTGGGCGACGATGCCCTTCTGCTTCAAGATGCGGTCGATGAGGTCAGCGCGGCTGTCTTTGGGATCGCGGGGCGAAGTAGCCATGGGGGGGCCGGAGGCTACCGGAAGGGTGCTCCAAGAACAATGGAAACCCGCCCGATTCGGCGCCGCAGCACGTGCGTTTTAAGCGCGAAAGTTGCGGCAAACGGAGAGGTCTGGAGCGCGCGGCCCCGGGGCGGTGCTCAGGGGTTCACAAGCCAGGTGACGTTGTCGAACGAGGTGTCCACCGACGGTCCGGAGCCTAGACGCATCTGCCCGAGAAAAAGCGAGATGTCCATGGAGTTGACGTCCATGAGCGTGACTACGTTGGGGATCTTGCCAACGCCCACGCCGTCGTAGCTCACCCCCACCTCACCTCCCTGGGCAAAGCTCGAGTAGACGACGGTAAGACCCACGCGCGTCCACGTGTTCGGCATGACGTCAGGGAGCGGATTCTTGATGTCGACGGCGCCCAGATGCCGCACATAGAAGCCCATCTTGTCGAGGCCGAAGACGCCGGACGTATTGCCATGGACGACCGTCGCGATGTCGACGGAGCCGAGGTCGTTGATCTGGAAAGCGGAGCCGCCGAAGTAGAAGTCAAACTCTACGGTCGTGAAGGTCGCCGTCGTGCTGAGGTCCTTTTCGACGACGCCCCAGTTGCCGTTGTTGGCGGCCTGGCTGCTGACCTTGAAAGAAACGGGCGGGGAGGTGTTTTGGAGGGTGTTGGGCGTGCCCGTGAGGCCCGGCTCGAAGACGAAGTCGGTCCAACCCACCAGCAGATCTTGCTCGTCGAAGTCCGAGCAAAAATTGAAGCTCGCGCCGTTGGCCTCGCACCAGGTCGTGTCCATGACGCCCCCGCCAGCGCCCCCCGAGCCTGCGCTGGAGCTCGTACTGCTCGCCCCGCCCTCGCCCGAGCTCGTGCTGGTAGCGGTCTCGCCCGAGGTGGTCGTCGCGTGGGTCGTCGAGGACGCTTCGCCGCCTGTTCCGCTGGCGCTCGAAGAGACGGCCCCGCCCCCATCGCCGGTGGTGGTCGAGCTGGAGGTGGCGCCACCCTGCCCGGCGCTCGTGCTGGAAGACGTTGCCCCGCTGCCGCTGCCGACCTGAAACTCGCCCCCTGTACAGGCGGCGAAAGTCGCGAGGGTAGCAAAAAGAAGGAAGGTCACTTCTTCGCGGCGCATGAAAAGCCTCCAGGGCGAAGCTTAGCGCCGCGAGCCCCCTGCCGCGAAGTATTTTGGCGCGTCTCCGAGGCTGTTTCGCGGAGGCCAGAGCGGTGGACAGCCGCGGGACGCGCAGGAAAACGACGGGGAAACGCTGCACGCGCCCCGACGATCGCTCGAAATTGCGGTTTTAGAAGGCGTTTTCGCCGGTCAAGGCGTTGCCCAGAATGAGGGTGTGGACCTCGTGGGTGCCTTCGTAGGTATAGACACTTTCCAGATTGAGCATGTGGCGAATCACGGGGTATTCGAGCAGGATGCCGTTGCCGCCGAGGATCGAGCGCGCCACGCGCGCGGCGTCGAGGGCGAGGGCGACGTTGTTCCGCTTGCACAGCGACACCTGCACCGGGCTGATGCCCTTGTCGTCCTTGAGACGCGCAAAATGGTGCGACAAAAGCTGGCCCTTGACGATATCCGAGGCCATGTCCGCGAGCTTCTGCTGGGTGAGCTGCTTGGCCGCGATGGGCTTTCCAAACTGAACCCGTTCGCGCGCGTACGAGACCGCCGTCTCGAAGCAGCAGCGGGCAGCGCCGAGGGCCCCCCACGAAATGCCGAAGCGGGCCTGCGTCAGGCACGACAAGGGCCCTTTGAGGCCCGAGACGCCGGGGAGCAGGTTCTCCTTCGGGACGCGCACGTCATTGAGCACGATCTCCCCTGTGGGACTGGCGCGCAGGCTCATCTTACCGTGCACGGTAGGCGTCTCGAAGCCCTTCATTCCACGCTCGACCAAGAAGCCCTGAATCGTCTCCGGGCCTCCGCCATCGACCTTCGCCCAGACCACCGCGAGGTGACAGACGGGCGAGCTCGTAATCCACATCTTCGTGCCGGAGAGGATGAAGTCCGAGCCATCGCGGCGGGCCATGGTCTTCATGGAGCTCGGGTCCGAGCCCGCGTCGGGCTCGGTGAGACCGAAACAGCCAATCACCTCGGCCGTCGCCATCCTGGGCAAGAACCGTTGTTTTTGCTCTTCGCTGCCGAACTTCCAGATGGGGTACATGGCAAGAGAGCTTTGGACCGAGCAAAAGCTGCGAAGACCGCTGTCGCCGTACTCGAGCTCTTCTTGCGCCAGGCCATAAGCGACCGAGTTCATGCCCGCGCAGCCGTAGCCGGTGAGCGAGCCCCCTAAAATGCCCATCTCCGCGATTTCGGGGATGAGATCCGTCGCAAACTGCTCTTTGGCGAACAGCTCGCCCGCCCGCGGGATGTAGCGCTCGCGAACGAAGCGGCGAACCGAGTCGCGAATGAGGCGCTCTTCTTCGGTGAGCAGGGTTTCGTAGGAGAGCAGTCCGTCGAGCGTGAGCGGTTCGTTGCGCGATGCCATGGACGGGCCTTAGCGCTTCTTTTCGCCGCGGGGAATCGGCCACCGCAGATCCCTTGAATTTGGCCCGTTCAGAGCGGTTCTGGTAGCCGCGAGAGGTGTCCGCTTACCGCGTCTTGGTTGCACCCGGCCTGTTGTTGGCCGTCCTCGGGTCGAGCTGCCCGCGCGGCTCGGACCTCGCGCTGGGCGCGCCCACGTTGGCCCTCGCGGAGATCCCGACGGTCAAGGTGGTGGCGCCCATGCCCACCACGGGAGCCCCCGCCGCCGTCGAAAACAGGCCCGCGGTCTTGGACCCGGTCACGCTCACCGAGATGCCGCCGGAGCTGAGCGATCCGAGCGTGGTCGAGGAGAGCGAGGTCGAAGAAGAGGCTCCGACCGAAGCCCCCGCGCCCAACGATGTCCGAGACACGAAGCCGCGCCTGGCGAGCGTCGCCAAGGAGACGTGGGTGTTCGCGGAGCCCCGCTGGAAGGCGCGAAAGCTAGGCTATTTGCGCGCTGGAGCGGTGGTCCCGCGGGCCGAGGAGCCGACGAGCAGCGCAGGCTGCTCCGGGGGTTGGTACCGCATCGAGCCGAAGGGCTTCGTTTGTGTCGGTTCGGGGGCTTCCCTCGACGTGGAGCACGCGGTGGCGGTGGCCCAGAGCGTGCGGCCCGACCGCTTCGACCTGCCCTACACCTATGCGATGTCGCGGTTTCCGCCGCCGACGCTCTACGCGCGGCTACCGACGCGCGCGGAGATGGAGAAGGCCGAGCCTGATCTGCGCTCGCACCTGCGCAAATACACGGCGATGGCGCGAGAGGCCTCCTTCGTGCCGCCCCCCGAACCGGACGCGGTGCCGGCGTTTCTCGAAGGCTTCGCGGCTTTGCCTTCTTTCGCGAACCAATATCGCTCCCCCGAAGCCCTCGTGGTCGAGCACGCCAGGGCCCGCTCGGGCTACGCCTTGACCACCACGTTCGAGCACGAAAACCGGCGTTTTGGCCTCACCACCGACATGAGCCTGTTGCCCCTCGACCGGGCGCGCGTGATCAAGCCGAGCTCGTTTCACGGCGTCGTGTTGAGCGACGAGATGACCCTGCCCGTGGCCTTCGTGCGCTCCCGCCACGCGGTGCGCTTCAGCGCCGAGGGGGGCTCGGTCGCGCGCGGGCGAGCCCTTGGATTTCGGGAGCCCATCGCGGTGACCGCCGAGCGAAGGCGCGTCGGCGGCGTAAACTACGTGGTGGCCGAGGATGGCGGGCTCTTGCGCGAAGATCAGGTGACCGTGATTGAGCCGTTGAAGCAGCCACCGGGTTGGGCGGCCGGCGGCAGGCGTTGGCTCGATATCTCGATCTTGCGACAGAGCCTGGTGGCCTATGAGGGTGAGCGGCCCGTGTATGTCACCTTGGTGTCCACGGGCGCCGATGGCCTGGGCGACCCGAAGAAGACCCACTCGACCATTCAAG
>CAYLJT010000143.1:0-13060 GCA_964383995.1 uncultured Polyangiaceae bacterium | reverse complement strand
CCGGGTTCTTCTTGGCCAAGAGCGCCTGCGCCATGGCATCGTCCGCCCGCACCGCCTCGGCCAGCGCGCGCAGCGGCAGCGGCGCGGCCAGGGTCGCATCGACGATCACCGCTCCCGGCGCCAACATCTCCCAGGCCTTCGTCGCGCGCGACCACTCGAGCACACGCTTCTTCTCGACGTTGATGGCAAACACGCGCCTTACGCCGCGCTGAGCCAGCGCACGCGCCTTCTTGCCGGCGTGCGCCACCGTCTCCGTGCTCACGACCTCGAAGGCCAGCTCTTCGAGCTTTCGGCCCCCGGTCTCGGGATCGCGCGCGGCAGGGAAAATGCTGGCGTCCGGCGCCATGTCGTTCTTCTCCGACGTCCGCGTGAGCATGTCGACGGCGACCACGTAGTCGAGCGCGACATGCGCTTCGAGCAGCGCCGCCAGCCTGGAGTGGTAGGTGCCATGGGGCTCATCGGCAGGCGACACGTAGCTTACCCTTCCATCCACGACTTCGTACCGCGTCTCGGGCATCACCAACCGCTCATCGACGGCCGGCAGCGGCGATCGGCGGCGGGAGCGCTCGGGACGTGCTCCAGAGGATTGGGGCGATGTCATGGCCAAGAACATACCATCAACGGTGCAGGCCGTGTGAAAAGAAGCGATGATTGTTGCCCTGTGCATCGATCCGCCGGCGCCCGGTGATCAGGGAGGAAGCTGTTCGCCTCTGGAACCGCGGCCAACTCTCTCAAGGCACTCGCGCGCCGCGTGGGCGCTCGTTGGCACCTTCGGGGAGCTCACAGCGCAGGCTCGCCCGTCAGCCAATAGGCGATCTCGTTCGTCGGCTCGATGTAGTCGAAGGACCGCAGGTTGTGGAGGACGTAGTGTCCAGGCGCGGCTCCGTCCGAGACATCGAGCTCCACCTGCTCGCCCGCGTGGAGCGTGACGGCGCCGGCCGAGCTGCCGTTGAACGAGGCCGTGAGCGTGTAGATAAGGTTCGACAGCTCGTCCGTGCAGGCCACCTCCTTCTCGAACAGGAAGGGATCGGTCTCGCTCGTCAAGATGTTGGGCCCGCCGCTGACCGCGTGATCGTGCAGGGCGAGCCACACCTGCGTCCCGTCCGAGACAGGGTTCGTGATGTTGGCCCACTGGGGTAGGTTTTCTACCCGGACGTGCAGCGAGGTGTAGAATGACGAGTGGGTGTTGGTGCCGACGGCCGACCAGAAGCTCAGGTGGACGAGGGCCCCCGCGGGCACCGGCGCCGGGTCGAGGCCGTTGGCGGCGAAGGTAAGAGTCGTGAGCGATGCGCCGCAATCCGCGGCGGGATCACAACTATCGATCGTCAAGGTGCCCGGCGCGCTGGCCCCGACGATGCCATCGAGCTCGACGCTGACGGGAGGATCGCCGGTGTGGGTCGCGAGGTCGGTGAGGGGTAAGGGACCTACGCCGGGGCTCTCGAAGGTCCAGGTCAGCTCGTCTTGAGCGCCGATGGAACAAGCTCCGCCGCCTCCGCCCGCGCCCGCTCCACTTTGAGCCCCCTCACCTCCGCCCCCACCCGCTCCGGCAACCAGCGCGTTGGAGCTGGAGCACGCCGCGAGGGGGAGGAGCAGGAGGAGAGCGGAAAACGACGGAAACGCGCGCTGGATCATGCCCTGGCGTCAGCAACCTCGGTGCCAGTCGCGAGAGCGGCCTATTGCCAGGAAATCGAGGGAGCGCAGCGTGCCAAAGTGCGACAGGCGGTGTCGACATCGTGCCAGCGCGAGGTGGAGCGAGCGACGATGTCAGGAGCCTCCACAGGCCACCGCGCAGGTCGGCGTCGCGCACGCGGTGAGCGGCATCGCGAGGTCCGCGCCGTCGGGATAGTCCTGCGCGCATTGGTCCCGGCAGGCGTCGTCGGCGACGCCGCAGGCCTTGACGCACGTGACGTAGGTCGCGCAATCGACGATGCTCAGGCAGGCGTTCATTTCGGCAGGGCAGTTTCGAAACAGGCACTCGGTGCAAGGGGCCAGGACCTGCCCCGGGTTGGCGCACGCGGAGGCGGAGGCGCAGCTCTGGGCCACGCAGTTGAGGAGCAGCGCCGCGTCGGAGATCCCCGCTGGACTTTGTGTGTTGCAGTATTGCGTCCACGGCTCGCCACTGCCCCCTTCGTAGCAGCCGAGGAGCTCTTGGCAGGCGGCGTTTCCGAGACACGCGCAGGTCTCCGTGGGGCAGGCGGTGATGGTGCAGTCGGTGCAGGCGCGGCCGTCCGACTGGCATGTTGCCCCGCTGCTACTGGAGCCCGACGCGTCGCTGGTAGAGTCCGACGTGCTGGCCGCGACGGCGCTGGCGTCGGCGGAGGTGGCCGAGCTTCCGCCGGCGCCGGTTTGAAATTCGTCGCCGCAGCCTCCGAGAAGGAAGGCCAAAGAACTGGTGAGAACGATCTTGGAGATCATCGCGGTCTTCATCCGCACTCCGCGCTGCAGGATTGATTGGCGCAGGCCTGCACAGCGAAGGCCCCGCTCTGTCCGCTCGGGTGCTGCATGCCACAGGCGATGACACAGGCCGAGTCGCTGGCGGCGCAGCTCTGCGCGCACTGCAGGATCGCGGAGCATTCGGGGTCGGCGATGCAGTTGTTCATGGCGTCGTCGCAGCTCGTAAACAAGCAATTCGTGCAGGGGTCAAGGACTTGCGTGCCGGGACACTCGGCGGCGCACGAGGTGGCCGAGCAACTGCCCAGGATGAACGACAAGGAGATGTTGTCGGGGTGAGCCGTCATGCACGTCTGTTGACAAGCCAGGTCGGCGGCAGGACAGGCGTTGAAGCAGCCGACGAGCGCAGCGCAGTCTTGGTCTGAAAAGCAGGTGCAATAGAGGCCGTTGCAGTTGGCGAAGGTGCAGTCGGAGCAGGGATCACCGAGGGATTGGCAGGTGCCGCCGCCGCCGGCGCCCGAGGTGGTCGCCGCGCTCGTCGCGCTGGCCTGACCGCCGGTGCCGGTGGTGGCGTCGCCGGAGCCGCCCGCGCCGCCCGTCCCTCCGGTGGTGGCGGTGCTGCCCGAAGAGCCCTCGACGAACTCGTCGCCACCGCAGCTAGCGGAAAAAAACGAGGCAAAAACTAGAGCAACTACGCCTGCGGCGAGACCGGCGAAACGTCGCATACGAGCACCTCGGTCCGCATTGTCGCCCCGCGCGCCCCGCTTGTCACCATTCTTTGGCGCGTCAAAAAGCGGCTTTTTTTCCCGCCTCGACAAATACGGCAATGTCTTCCAGCGCCTTGCGCTCGAGCGCGGGCACGTGGCACCCGTCGGCGGGGTACCCCACCGGGATGAGCAAGAAGGGCTTTTCGTGCTCGGGGCGGCCGAGGATCGTGCCTAGAAACTTCATCGGGCTCGGCGTGTGGGTCAGGGCGGCGAGCCCCGCGTGGTGAATGGCCGCCAGCAGAAACCCTGCGGCGATCCCCACCGACTCTTGCGCATAATAGACCTGACTACCATCGTCGCCGCGGCTCAGGCGAAAGACCGCGATGAGCCAGGGTGCCTGTTCGAGCATGGCTTTGTTGGCGTCGGTGCCAATCGGCTCCAGATCCGACAACCAGGTGTCCGACGCCCTTTCTTCGTAGAAGAGCCGCTCCTCTTGCTCGGCCCCGAAGCGGATGCGGGCCTTCGTTTCGCTGTCCGAGACACACACGAACCGCCAGGGCTGCTTGTTGGCCCCGCTGGGGGCGGAGCCGGCGGTGCGGATGACCGTCGCGATCGTCTCTTTGGAAACGGGCCTTTCGGAGAAATGTCGTACGCTGCGCCGACCACGCATCGTCTGGTAGAACGCCCGGCTGGCTTCCTCGGCGGTCACCCCCGGTTCGAACGCTTGGTAGGGCATCATCGGTAGCGGCATGCCTTCGACCCCTTAATCTGCAGCAGGGCCGACGGCAGCATCGACCATGATGTAGGGCACGTAACGGAAGTCGCGGATGAGAGCCAGGGTGTCCCCTTGGAAGACGAGCTGAATGAAGTAGTCGGGGCGGTCCATGGCAGGATCGCGGTGCACCAGCAAGACCGGCCTACCTTCCAGCGTTCCGACGCTGAGCACGGTGCCGGGCTCCGCCGCGTAGCGGCCGAAGTAGCCATGAATTTCCTTGCCTCGACGGCTCGTCTTGGACACGAGATCGAGGCGGCACTCTTCGGAGATGAGCGCCTTGAGGGCCTCCCAATCGCGGGCATTGAACAGGGCGGCATAACTTGCCAGGCGCTGCCGGACCCGCAAATCGTCTGCGCCGGAGGGCGCTGGAGCTTCGATCTCGGTGTGGGTAGCTGACGCCTCGGCGAGGTCCTTCAACGTCCCGCGGCCGCGGACCAGCGCGGCTTTCACCGCGAGCACCGTCGTGCTCATGATTTGGGCGGTTTCCTCCAGGGAGTAGCCCAACACGTCTTTGAGGATGACGGCGCTTCGTTGGCTCAACGGCAAGGTCAGAAACGTGGAGAGCGCAGCGCGAACGACGGCGGGGTCGGGCGCCTCGTCGTCCAGCTGTCGCTCGAAATCTTCCCAACGCTCCACGTGTTTGTGCTCGTATTTTCGCAGGGCATCGATGGCCGCGTTGTGGGCCGTTCGGAACAGCCAGGGGCGCAGCGCGGGAAGATCGCCTGCGTGGCCCAGGTGCGCGAGGGCCCGGGCGAAGGTGTCTTGCACGAGGTCCTCCCCCTCCACGACGGAGCCCATCAGGCGCGCGCAATAGCGGTGCAGCTCGGGGCGCAGGACCTCGATGGAGGCCGCCCAGCGCTCGCGGGTCGCGGCGGCGTCGGCGCTGGGGGAGTCGGTCGGATTCACGGGAGGCTGCGTTGGGCTCGGACCATACACCTATTCCGGCAGCCCCGACCACCACCAAACCACGACCGAATATCCCTTCATGGCGCGGAGGGCGCGGCGGGTTCGCTCACCCGAGGGGCCGGCGCAGCGGGCGCGGGCGAAGGCTTGGCCGCGGCGGCGCGGCGCTCGGACTCCTTCTTGAGGTCTGCCGCGAAGCCGTCGAAGGACTTCCGGAAGTCGGGCAGGCTGCCCTCGATCATGCCCAGCATGCCACCGGAAAATGTCTCGGACATGGCGAAGGTCGTGGTGCCATTTCCGCCGTCGATGAGCGTGAACGTGCGCACACCGAGGAAGGTCGAGCCGCCATCTTCCCACACCATGACGCGGGGGGCGTCGAAGGTGCTGACGGTCAGCTCGAAGGTGCGGTCGGGGGCGTCTTTGGAGACGAGCTCGATGGTGCTTTCGAGGGCGATCGTGCCCGTCAAGCTCACGATGGTGGAGCACCACGCGCTGTAGGCGGGGGCGTCGCTGAGCACCTCCCAGACGGTGGCGGGGGGCGCCGCGATGCGCACGGCAACGCTGTAGTCGAGGGCATCGTCGGTGCGCGTCCGCTCGGCGGGCGCATCCACGGGCAGGGTCGAAGGCGCTCGAAGCTGACGCACGGTCGTGCAACCGAACGCAAACACAAGAAGCAGCGAGAGGCCGAGGAGCGAGAGGGGGCCTCGGCGACGAGCAACGGGGGTGACGATCATGGTCCGATCCGCGAAGGAGGTGGCTGGGAGCGCGACGGCGCTCGATGGCTCCACGATCGAAGGGGACCAAAGGATTCGCTCGCCAGCGAAATCGCCGCGAACTCGCGCTCTGCGGAGGCAAGAGGCGCACGAGGCCCTGGGGCCGCGGCGAGAGGGATGCGGATGGAGACGCAGACCCGTAGGCCCGCGCGGCCGTCACTTGCCCGAGGGGTCGATCAAGTCGAACAGCTCGCGCACGTCGCTCTCGCTGGGCTCGGCGATGCCGCTCATCATGCGATCGACGATGTCCTTCGCGGTGCGGAGCTTCCCGCGCCGAATGGGCAGGAAGAAGTCTTGGCCCGCGTCACCGCCGAGCTTGTTGGCGGCCCAGTCGAGATCGACCTCGATGTGCGAGAGGTGCTCGTTGACCTTGACCGAGTTGATGTGGCCCTTGTTCTGGGCGAGCATTTTCACGCTCGAAGAAAGCTCGGCGACGCTTGCGGGTACACGGCGGACAAATCCCATGGGAAGCTCCTTGTGCTCAAACGGTATCCCCATTTGCTCTGGATTGGGGGGCGATTGCGCCGCGCCGGGGCTTTTTTTGAACGCGGGCGGGGGACGCAACGCAGAGCACATTCGAGGCGCGTACAGCGAGCCCTAGCGGGCCCGCGGAAGCGCCGCGGCGCCTTCGAAGCGCTGCGAGCACGTGGCTCTTCCGCCGCGGGTCCACTATGGTTTGCGCATGTCCATGCTCCGTCGCTGGCTGCCCGGCGCGCCCTTCATGCGCTACGCGCTCGTGACCCTCGTCGCGATTTTCATTCTCTTCGGCATCGCCATTCGAAGCTCCGAAGGGGCCGTGGACCTGTGGCGAGCCCTCGCCCTCAACCCGGCCGAGGTCTTTGCCGGGCCCAAACCGTGGCAGCTCGTCACGTATGCGCTGCTCCACGACATGTCCGATCCGATGCACCTCGTGTTCAACGGGCTCGTGATTTATTACTTCGGGCGGCAGCTCGAAGATCGCTGGGGGACCCGCAAAATCGCGCTCTTTTGCTTCGCCACCGTGGTCGGCGGCGGGCTCTTGATTTGGCTCGTGTACGTCCTCGGCCTGGGCGGCGCGACGGTGGTCGGCGCGTCGGGCGCGGGGACCGGGCTCGTCATCGCGTGGGGCCTCACGTTTCGCGAACAAGAGATGTACCTGCTCGTGTTTCGCATGCGCGGCATCACGCTCGTGTGGATCACGATCGGCATGGAGGTGCTGAACGCGGTGAGCCTCTCGGGCACGTCCGCGGCGGCGCATTTCGGCGGCATGGCGACGGGCGCGTTGCTCTACGCGCTGTGGGAGCCGTCGCCGCTTCGCACCATCTTTTTGCGCCGCAAGCTCGATCGCATGAAGGCCGAGGCCGCCCGCGCGAGCCGCTCGCCGGGGCGCAGCGCGGCCTCTCACCTGCGCGTGATCCAAGGGGGAAAAGACGGTCCCTCGAAGGACAAGCGCTACCTCAACTGAGGCGACGCGCGTGGGCTCGCCACCGCACAAGGATCAGCGCTTGGATCGAAGGCGCGCCGAGCTTGCGACGTTTCGGCCACGCTTCTTCGAAGAAGATCCGCTCTTTTGGCCCATCGCCGAGGCCGCAAAGGCCTTCGTCGATTGCACGTCGTGGCCCGCGGTCGAGCGCATCGACCGCGCGCTGCGCGACGCCGCGGGGCTTTCGTTTGAGCTCCAACAATCTCGCCCGGCCCGCAGGCGACGCGCGGAGGCGCCCCCGCGAAGTCCCGCCGAGCTGTACGACGGACGCATCGCCGCGGGCTGTGTGCCCACGCGCTTCGGCTCCTGGCACGATCTGTTGAACGCCTTGGTTTGGGCCACATTTCCCGCCACGAAGCGCGCGCTGCACGAGCGTCAGCACCGCCTCGCCGAAGAGCGCAACGGCCCCACGTTCACGCGCTTGCCGGGCGCCCGCACGCGCGAGCAAGACACCCTCGCGCTGCTCGACGAAGGGGGCATCGTGGAGCTCGGCGAAGGCGGTCCCACGCTGCTCTTCGGGCACGCCCTCTTCGAGGCCTTGGTGTCGCGCCAGGACTTCATCCACGGCTCGGTCTTGCGGCTGCCGCGCCCCGAGCCGCTGCCCCGCGAGGGCCTCGGGCGCGTCGCCTACGCGGACCGCGAAATGGCTCAAATGGTGGCCTCGCCCCTGCATTTGTTGGATCCTTCGGAGCTCGGCCGTCGGCCCCTCGATCGGCGGCTCCTCAGCGAAGCGCCTTCGTTGTAGGTTGCAACCGATCCCCCCCGCGCTCGCCAGAAAGTCACCGTGTCCATCCACGTCGCCCTGAATCACGTCACCCGCTACCGCTACGACCGGCTCGTCACGCTCGGGCCCCAAATCATCCGACTGCGGCCGGCGCCGCACTGTCGTTCGCGGATCCTGAGCTATTCGCTGCGTGTCCACCCGCAAAAGCACTTTCTCAATTGGCAGCAAGATCCGGCGTCGAGCTACCTCGCCCGGCTGGTGTTCGAAGAGCCCACGCGCGAGCTGACCATCGAGGTCGACTTGGTGGTCGAAATGGCGGTGATCAACCCCTTCGACTTCTTCGTGGAGCCCTCCGCCACCACGTTTCCTTTCACGTACGGCGAGCAGATCCGGACCGAGCTTGCCCCCTACCTGCAAGACCCTACGGCGCCCTCCGAGGGACCGCTGTTCGAAGCCTTTTTGGCCGCCGTCGACAAAAAAGAGCGCACCAGCATCGAGTTCCTGGTGGATCTGAATCGCAAGCTGTCCCAGGACATCCGCTATGTCATTCGTTTGGAGCCGGGCCTCCAGACACCGGAAGAGACGCTGACGCTGGGCTCGGGCTCGTGCCGCGACTCGGCCTGGCTGCTTGTGCATTTGCTGCGGCGCCTGGGGCTCGCCGCGCGCTTTGTGTCGGGTTACCTGATTCAGCTCGTGGCCGACGAAAAGCCGCTCGAAGGACCGGCGGGGCCACCCGCCGACTTTACCGATCTGCACGCCTGGTGCGAGGTCTACCTTCCGGGTGCGGGCTGGGTAGGTTTGGATCCGACCTCGGGGCTATTGGCAGGGGAAGGTCACCTGCCCCTTGCCTGCGCCGCCGACCCTGCCAACGCCGCGCCCGTCGAAGGGCTAGTCGACGAGTGCGAGACCACCTTCGACCATGCCATGAGCGTCACCCGTGTGTGGGAGGCGCCGCGCGTCACCAAACCCTACACCGAGGCCGAATGGCAGGCCATCGACGCCCTCGGCCGCACGGTGGACGCGGAGCTCACGGCGCTCGATGCGCGTCTGACCATGGGCGGTGAACCGACCTTCGTTTCGATCGACGATCCGGACGCGCCGGAGTGGACCACGCAAGCCCTGGGGCCCACCAAAAAAGCCATGGCCGCGGAGCTCTACCACCGCATGCGCGCGCACTATGCGCCGCACGGGCTCGTGCATTTCGGCCTCGGAAAATGGTACCCCGGCGAGCCCCTTCCGCGTTGGTCTCTGACGTGTTTCTTCCGGCAAGACGGCGAGCCGCTCTGGAACAGCCCGGCTCTGATCGCCGACGAGCGCGAGCCGAAGGGCGCGGATGGGACCCTCGCTGCGCGCTTTCTTCACGGCGTGGCGGCCCGCCTCGGGGTCCCGGAAGAGCGCGTTTTTCCAGCCTACGAAGACGTGTATTACTACCTGTGGCGGGAACGTCGTCTGCCCGCCAACGTCGACCCCTTCGACGCGCGGCTCGACGATCCCCTGGAAAGAGAGCGCCTGCGCCGCGTGTTTGCCCAGGGCCTGGACGCCCCGGTCGGCTATGTGTTGCCCCTCCGCCGTGGTTCGTCCGGGGCCTTCGAGAGCGGCTCTTGGTTCTTGCGCAGCGAGCGTTGCTACCTGATTCCAGGCGACTCTCCGCTCGGCCTCCGCTTGCCCCTCGACTCCCTGCCCTGGTTGGCCGAGGCCGACCGTCCCGTGGTGTTTGGGCCCGATCCTGGACAACCGACCTCCCGTCTACCTTCCCATGTGGAGCTGCGCCGCCAAAGCCGCTTGCCTAGCACGGCGAGCGGCCCCCGCGGTGACGGCCCGAAGGGCCCCGGGACCCCCACAGAAACCGCGCCTTTGCCCGGTGTTTCGGCGCCTTCCATCGTGCGCACCGCGCTCTGCATCGAGCCCCGCGGCGGCGTGCTGTACGTGTTCATGCCGCCCACGGAGTCGTTGGAAGACTACGTGGCGATCGTGGCCGCCGTCGAGGCGACCGCCGAGGCGGAAGGTCACCCGGTGCTGTTCGAGGGCTACGAGCCGCCGCGCGACACGCGCCTGCAGCACTTCCGCATCACGCCGGATCCCGGGGTGATCGAGGTCAATATCCACCCGGCGAGCAACTGGGATGAGCAGGTCGAACAGACCACCTTCCTGTACGAAGCGGCGCGCCAGAGCCGGCTGTCCAGTGAAAAGTTCTTACTCGATGGGCGGCACACCGGCACGGGCGGTGGAAACCACGTGGTGCTCGGCGGAGCCACCCCCTTCGACTCGCCCTTCCTGCGTCGAGCCGACCTCTTGCCGAGCCTGCTCGCCTATTTCCACCAACATCCGTCGCTTTCGTTCTTGTTCTCGGGGCTGTTCATCGGTCCGACCTCGCAATCGCCGCGCATCGACGAAGCCCGCAACGACTCGATTTTCGAGCTGGAAATTGCCTTTCGCGAGCTTGCCCGCCTGCACCGGGAGCGGGGGGAAGAGCAGCCGCCCTGGGTCGTCGATCGCGCCCTGCGCGACCTGTTGGCCGACCTGACAGGAAACACCCATCGCACGGCGATTTGCATCGACAAGCTGTATTCGCCCGACGGCCCGGCGGGGCGCCTAGGTCTCGTGGAGCTGCGCTCCTTCGAGATGCCTCCCCACGCGCGCATGAGCCTGACGCAAAGCGGCCTTTTGCGCGCGATTACCGCCCGTCTGCTGCGTAAGCCCTTCGCGCCCGAACGCCTGACACGTTGGGGAAACGAGCTGTTCGACCGCTTCACCCTGCCCTACTTCGTGTGGCAAGATTTCGAGGACGTGCTGAGCGACCTGCGCGACGCCGGCTATCGCCTGGAGCCGGCCTGGTTTCTGCCCCACTTCGAGTTTCGCTTCCCCAAGCACGGCGACCTGTCCGCGCGGGGGATTCACCTGGAGCTGCGGGCGGCCTTGGAGCCCTGGCATGTGCTGGGCGAAGACGCGACCTCCACCGGCACCGCGCGCTACGTCGATTCTTCCCTCGAACGCCTGCAAGTTCACGTCACCGGCATGGCCCCCGATCGCTACCGTTTGAGCTGCAACGGCCGCGCCTTGCCCCTGCGACCCCCGGGCCGCGGCGGCGAGCATGTGGCCGGCGTGCGCTACCGCGCGTGGCAACCTTCCCGCTGTTTGCACCCGACCATCGGGGTCGACTCGCCCCTCACCTTCGACCTGGTGGACACCTGGACGGGGCGCAGCCTCGCGGGTTGCGAGTACCACGTGGCGCACCCGGGCGGGCGCAGCTTCGAGGTGCTGCCGGTCAACGCCTTCGAGGCGGAGGGCCGGCGTTTGGCGCGGTTTTTCCGCATGGGCCACACCCCCGGCCCGCTCTCCGTGGACGCCCCCAAGCCGAGCCTCGACTTTCCGTTCACCTTGGACCTGCGCGCTCCATGACCGCGGAGCCGTCGTCGCTGCTGCACGGCTACACGCCCGCGAAGGGCCGCTACGACGAGCTCTGGGCCGGCCATGGCCAGGTGCGCCCGCAGTTTCAGTCGTTTTTGACGCACCTGAGCGCGATGGACGACGCGGCGCGCGCGGCGCGCTTCGGATTTGTCCGAGACACGTTGGCCTCCGAGGGCGTCACCTACAACGTCCACGCCGACGAGCGAGGTCAGAATCGCCTGTGGGAGCTGGACCCGCTGCCCTTCATCCTCAACCGCGAAGACTGGCAGGCCATCGCCGCGGGGGTCGCGCAGCGGGCCCGCCTGCTCGACGCCGTGTTGAGCGATCTGTACGGTCCGCAAAACCTGCTGCAAGAGGGCCTTTTGCCCCCCGCCCTGGTGTTCGGCCAGCGCTCGTTCTTGTGGCCTTGCCGCGGCATCGTACCGCCCGGCGGGCGCTTCTTGCACCTGTACGCGGCGGATCTGGCGCGGGCGCCGGACGGGCAATTTTGGGTGTTGAGCGACCGCACGCGGGCCCCCGCCGGGGCGGGTTACGCGCTGCAAAACCGCCTGACCTTGTCTCGGACATTTCCGGACGCCTTCCGCGAGCTCGGCGTGATGCAGCTTGCGCCCTTCTTCAGCGCCCTGCAAGACGCCCTCACGCGCTTCTCGCCGACCCGCGGCGAGGCGCCCCTCGTCGTGCTGTTGACCCCCGGTCCCTACGATCCGACCTATTTCGAGCAGTCGTTCTTGGCGCGTTTCTTGGGCTTCCCGCTGGTGGAAGGTCAGGATTTGCTGGTGCGGGGCGACGCCGTGTACCTGAAGACGTTGCGCGGTCTGCGGCGGGTGCACGCGATCTTTCGGCGCCTCGACGACGACCTCGCCGACCCGGTGGAGCTGTCGTCGAGCTCGGTGCTCGGGGTGCCCGGGCTGCTGCACGCCGCCCGCGCGGGCAATGTGCTGATCGCCAACGGGCTCGGCAGCGGCGTGCTGGAGACCAACGCTCTGCCCGGGTTTTTGCCGGCGATTTGCAAGCATTTGTTGGGCGAGCCGCTGAGCCTCCCGTCCATCGCGACCTGGTGGTGCGGAGAAGCTCCCGCCTTGCAATACGCCGTCGAGCACCTCGACGCTCTGGTCATCAAGCCCGCCTACCCTTCCATCCGCCGCGGGCCGATCTTCGGCCATTCGGTGCGCGGCGCGGCGCGCGCCGAGCTCTTGGAGGGCATGCGCGCCCAACCCCACGCGTACGTGGCGCAAGAGTGGGTGCGGCTCTCGCACACGCCTGCCCTCGAACGCGGGCCCCTCGACGACGCGCCGCGCATCGCGCCGCGCGCGCTCAGCATCCGCGTGTTCGCCGTGGCGACGCCCGACGGCTACGTGGTGCTGCCGGGGGGCCTTTCGCGCGTGGCGCCGGAGGAAGGCGACGTGGTCTCCATTCATTGGGGAGGCTCCAGCAAGGACACCTGGATCACCGGCGACAAGAGCGCCCCCCGCACGCCCTTCGCGCGGCCCCGCCTGGGCGCCCGCGACGTCGTCCAGAGCACCGTGGATATCCCCTCGCGCGTGGGAGAAAACCTGTTCTGGATGGGCCGCTACTCCGAGCGCTGCGAGGCCGTGGCCAGGCTCCTGCGCGCGGCCCTGACGCGCATCGCCGACGGCGAGGAGGAATCGGCGGAGACCCTGGCGTCCATCGCCGACGTGTGCCGGAACCTCGGCGTGCTCCCGGCGGCGCCGCCGAGCGGCAAGCTGTCGCCCGTGCGCGCCGCCGAGTTCTTGGCCGCTGTCTCGGACACGCGGGTGGAAGGGAGCCTGGCCGCCAACGTGCTGCGCCTGCAGGCCAGCGCCAACCACGTGCGGGAACGCATGTCCACCGACAACTGGCACGTCTTCAACCGCCTGCCCCAACGTCTACCCAAGGGTGGGACCACCATCGCGCGGG
>CAYLJT010000142.1:0-13063 GCA_964383995.1 uncultured Polyangiaceae bacterium | reverse complement strand
TGGGGGATAGGACAGTCCACCGGGCACCGACCGGCACATCTGCTAGAATGCCTCCCAGTCATCGCCGCCCCACGCCGGGCCTTGAGGTCCGCTGTCGGGCTGCCGCGCCGCCACCCGCGAACCGTCATGGACATTCCTCTGCGTAAGATCCTGAACCTGCTCGACGCCGGCAGCCCCGCCGAGGTCCGCCGCGCCGCCCTCACGGTCGTCAGCGAACTGGGCGTGCGCGATGCCCGCCTGTACAACGGGTTGGATGTCGTCGCGATCACAGAACGCGCACAGATCATCGAGCAGATGGGGCACGACGTCTTCGGGCGGGGGGACGAAGTCGGCGCCTCGTGGTGAGTTGCTGGCGCCACCGATCCAGTTTTGCTCCTGGCGTATGACACCAGCAAGGTGCTCGTCGCGCGTCCCGAGGAAGAGCTTGCGATGAACCTCGATGAGTAGGTCGCTCGTAACCGACGTTGCGCGCGCTGCGAGGTGCACCGCTTCTTCGACAGCGCGAATGTTGGCGAGGACGCTCGCTGCGGTTTGGTCACGGCCCTCGCCTTCGTAAGCGGCGGTGGCGAGACGCCGATGCGAAAGCACCAGCCCCTCGATGCGCGAGGATGCGACCGACTCAGCCCGAAGGAGTTGGCGCGCCAGCGGCTCGAACATGGGGAGGCTTCCCGCGTCGCCGTCGAGGTCACGGCAGGCGCGCTCGGCCCGGGCCGCGAGCTCGGCGCTCGAAGCCAGCAGGACGAAGTCGGCGTCAGCGATGGTCGCGGGAACAAACGCATCGTAGGAGAAGCCGCGCCGCGTCCGCCTTCCACCGCCAGGACCGTCGCGCCTCGGCAACCATGTGCGTCGAACGAAGGTGCCGTGGGGCTCCGCGCGTCGCCCGTTCATGCTCCAAGGTTAGCATACAAACCTTGGATTTGGAGCGTCGACGCCCAAGGTTTCGACGGGCAGCTCAAACGCGCGAAGGTAGCCATCGCGGGCAGCTTCAAGGCCCCGCAACGGGCCCTGTGCTTGACGCGCGGCGGGGTGCGCAGTCTGCGAGCCCACTCGCAACGCGTGCCCGCAACGGGCGCGCTACTTTGCGGCCTCCGCGGCAGCCTTCGAGGCCATTCCGCGGCGATGTCGTCGTAGGGCAAGATCGGAAAGGAGGCGTAGACAACCTCTCTCAGGTACCTCGTCAGCGCCTCGCGCTTTTTTTCCCTGCGGGAGCAGCTTGCACCCCGTATTGAAGCTCGTGCCACACGGGAGAGGCGATTGCACCATGCTCGGCACGAAGCTCGAGTTGGCGAACCACACCCGCGTTGGGACGCATCTTTATCGGCTCGGAGACCGTTGAGATGTTTAGAAGAAACCGCGCGGTCACAGTTTCACCTTCCGCCCCGGCGAGCGATTCCGAACCGACTTCGCGAAGTCCTCTTCCAATCCGACCACGCCGATTCCGCGTTTGAGGGCTTCACTGCGCCCCCATGATGGTTCCGGAAAATCTGCTGCGTCCCGTTCCGGAAAATCTGCGGCGCCAACCAGAAAGGAGCCCGCGGAGTGATCTGGGTGCTATTGATGTCGATCATGGTTGCCTTCGCCCCGACCTCGGCAGCGAAAGGGTGCGACGACGGGGAGATGATTCCCCTGCTGAAGCGCCACGAGATTCAGGTGCTGCTCAAGGCCGGTTTCACGGAGGTCGAGGTGGCCGAGCGGAGCGCGACTTCGGTAGACACCGTGCGACGGGTCCGCCGTGAGGAAGACGTTGAAACGACGGACGACGCGGCCGAGCATGCGAAGCGAAGGATCGGGCGGCCCTCCAAGGCGGCGCCGTTTGCTGGCCAAGTCTCGTGCTGGTTGTCAGACGAGCCGACGCTGCCGACACAAGAGCTCTTGCGCCGTGCCAAAGAGGCGGGTTACTCGGGGAGCAAGACGGCATTCTGTGCCCTTGTCGCCGGTCTTCGACCGCCACGCTCAACTCCTGTTGTCCGCTTTGAGGGGTTGCCCGGTGAGTTTTCTCAACATGACTTTGGCCAAGTTGATGTAAGATATGTTGACGGCCGAAAAGAGCGTATTCACTTTTTTGCCTCTCGTCTGAAGTACTCGCGATATGTGGCTGTTACGTTGGTTGACAATGAGCGCGTTGAGACGATTATTCGCTGTCTTTCTCGGGACTTTGTAGGCTTCGGCGGACTGCCATTGATGGCTGTCTTCGACCGCCCGAAGACGATTGTTGCAAAGGGCGGCAAAGGACGTGATGTCGAGGCATACAATGCCACCTTCGCCCAAGCGATTGTCGATATTGGTGTTGGCGTCGAGATGTGCGCTCCGCGCAGTGGCAATCAAAAAGGCGCTGTCGAGCGTCTCGTGGGTTGGGTAAAGGGCTCCTTCTTCAAGCCTCGAAAGTTCCAATACAAGGCAGACCTTGCTGCCCAGTTGGCTGCCTGGGTCGTAGAGGTGAACACGCAGGTTCCTTCCCGTGCGACAGGGGCAATTCCGGAAAAGCGTCGCCAAGAGGAGCTGCCGCGACTGCGGCCGATCAAGGTGTTTCCGGAAAACCTCGCCTTGCGTCTTCCAGTGTTCGTTGGCCCTACCGCGGAGGTCATGTTCGAGGGCGTTTCGTATTCGATGCCGCCCGAGGCAACCCACGTTGCAGGCACCGTTTTTCTCTACGAAGACCGCCTTCGTATCGTCGCGGGTCGCTTCGTGGTCGATCATCGTCGTCGTACCAAAGGTGCTCCTCCAGCGCCGTTGCCGGAACACCGCGCTGCGAAGCTTGCCGCGGTCCACGGTGCCCGAGCGAAGCTCTATGAAAAGCGACAGCAGCTGCTCCATCTAGGTCCTGATGCGCTCGCCCTGCTGACAGAGATCACGCATCGCCACGGTCAAAGCGCGCCGCGCTCCGTCGAGGATCTCTATGCTTTGCTCGAAACCCACGGCGACAACGCCTTGAGGGCTGCTATCCACGCGGCCGTCCAAGAAGGTCACCTGTCGGTCACGGCAGTGCGGCGTGCGCTAACGGCGCCACCGAAGCGAGTGATGTCATGACTGCCGAGCTCGATGTCCTTCTCAAACGCCTTCACCTTGCCAACGCCAGACGTGTGGGCGAGTCTTGTCCAGCAGGCCGAACAAGAGCAATGGTCGCACGGCCAACTGCTCTACAAGCTGTTCGACGAAGAAGCGCGCACCGCCGCGGAACCCGCCTTGGACGCGCCGTACGCGCCGCAGCCTTCCCCTTCCTGCGCACGGTTGAAGAGTTCGATTTCAGCTACCAGTCGACCCTGCGTCTGACCACCATCGGCTCCCTCCTCGCGCCCGACTTCGTCACGGAAGGGCGCCCCGTCATCTTGGAGGGCAAGCCGGGGCGTGGCAAGACCCACCTTGCCATCGCGATCGCCTATCGCGCTCTGCAAAATGGCTTCGACGCCCTCTTCACCACAGCCACCAGTCTCATCGATCACCTGGCGGCTGCCAGTCGCGAAGGGCGCTTGAGAGAGACGCTGACGGAGTACCTCAAGCCACACGTCCTCGTCGTCGACGAGGTCGGCTATCTCGCCTACGGTGACGATGCAGCCAACGTCCTTTACCACGTTGTCAACGACCGGAACATCGGACGAAAAGCCATGATCTTCACGACCAACAAGCACCCGAGGCACTGGGGCGCCGCTCTCCATGATGAGGATCTCGCTGAGGCGATCGTAGACAGAATCCTCGAGCGCGGCCGCCTACTACGCCTGGACGGCCCCTCGCAGAGAACAAAGCACTTGCCCGCCGGCCTCCTCGCTGGCGATCATGACGTCGATTCGTTTAGCAAGCTTGGCAGCAGAATTTCCGGAAAAAGTGCCGCAGATTTTCCGGAACGCAAAGGAGCGACCCAATCGGTCTGTCCGAGACGTTCTCCGGGACGACGGGGCTCTCTTGCGACAAGAGCAGCTGCAGTCTTCGGAGAGAGCTCGCTCTCCTGGACGTCCGCCGACGGCACCCTGACGCAGACGTGCGGGAGCGGGAACTTCGCGTCGCGTCTCGCTGGATCGAGCCGGAGCTGATGGTTCGGGCCTTAGGCTGGGACGCCCGCGAGGTGGGATACTGATGTTCTCGGAACCGCTCTTCGAGTTCTACGTCGATGCCGACGTGATCCGAGACGCCATCACCCTGAGCCCTCGGACGAGGAGAGTCCTGCCCGAGCTACCCCACGCGATAAAGGTTCAAATGACAGCCCAACGGCGCACCGGAGACCAAGTCGATGGATAACAAACGCGCAGTGCACCTCAGCAAGTTCCTCAGCCTCGTCCTCCGCCACAAGCCCGAAGCTGCACATATTGAGCTCGACGCGGCCGGTTGGGTCTCCGTGGAGCACCTCATCGCGGGGGCGGCTCGCGCGGGTGTCCAGATTGCGGAAGCGGAGCTTCGCGAAGTCGTCGCGATGAGCGATAAGCAGCGCTTTGCTCTCTCCGATGACGGTTGCCGCATCCGCGCCAACCAGGGCCACAGCCGCCCCGTCGATCTTGGATTGACGCCGAGCGTTCCGCCCGCCGTGCTGTTCCATGGCACGGTCGAGGCCAACGTCGCTTCGATATTGACGAACGGACTGGAGCGCAGAGCCAGGCAATACGTTCACCTCTCCCAAGACCTCGAAACCGCGCGCAAGGTGGGTGGCCGCCGGGGTAAGCCGGTCATACTCAAGGTGGACGCTGCCGCGATGGTGGCCGCAGGCTACGCCTTCATTTGCTCGGACAACGGCGTCTGGCTGGTCGACGCCGTTCCGGCGCACTATGTAGCAAGGTACGACGCGGCGCACGCCACCTTGCCAACGTCCGGTGGATGAGCTTGCCGATTTTCTGCGACGGCCAATCGCTCGCCGACAGCCACCCACTCCCCGATCCCTACCGCTTGACCACCGGCAAGGGCCCCAGCTTCTCCGGCCTTGCCGTGCACAGGCTCGACGAACGGTCGCCGAACCATAGCCCTTCGGCGTCGACCCGGTTGAGGTCCATCTCCTTGGCGCAGGGTGGGTTGGGCTCGATGCCGAAGGCGGGACAGCCGGTTACCGTGATGTCGCCGGCAACGTCCAGGCTCCAGTTGGTCAGGTTGCCGCATTGGGCTGCGTTCAGGCCGTCGACGACCATGGCGGCGCGGGGGGTTAGCTTTCGGGTGGTCATGGTGTAGTCCACCTCGTGCGCGTCCGTCACTTCGGCGGACGGACCTACCACGGTCAGAGGACCGTTCACCTCCAGGGTCAGGAGCGGCACGGCGCAGGCGTCGTCGGCGAAGACGTTCACCGTGACCTTGTAGTCCTGCGCCGAGATCACGAAGTCTCGCTGCAGGAAGCCTGCCGGTCCGGCGCTCTCGCAGGTGGCGCTCGACCAGTGGCCGACGAGGCCCTCCACGAAGGGCGTCTCCTCTTGGGACGGGCCGTCCGTGTCCGAGTCGGAGCAGGCGGGGAGGCAGAGCGCGGCGAGGGCTAGGGTGATGACGGAGAGGCTTTTCATTGTTCAGTCCTTGGGTTGGGGCCTTTGGCGGCTTTCTCGAAAATCGCCTTGTGTGGACGGATCATGCGTCACAAGCTTGGCCTGAATAAGCTATTGTCTGCTGATGACACTGTTCGTCCGGAGTGAACAATGAAAGACCTGCGAACCCAGCTCGGACGCATGTTGGTGCTCACACGGGTGGTGGCGCTGGGCTCGTTCGCTGCGGCGGGGCGCGAGCTTGGCCTGTCCAAGTCACTGGTGAGCGGGGCGGTCTCCGAGCTGGAGCAACAGCTCGGTGTGCGCCTGTTGGAGCGCACGACGCGCAAGCTCGCCCTCACCCAGGCGGGCGAGCGCTTTTATGGCCGCGCTAAAGACGCCATCGCCGAGGCCGAGCTTGCCATCGTCGAGGCCACCGACGCCTCCGAACAGGTCAGGGGCGCCCTGCGAGTGACCTGCACCTCGGCGTTGGTCGACGCCCTGGTCGCCCCGGTGCTGGCCAAGCTCAGGGCACGCGTGGGGCTCCAAGCCGAGCTTACCGTCGACGACCGTCGGCGCGACCTGGTGGCGGAAGGGCTCGACGTTGGCGTGCGCATTGGCGCGCCGCGCGAGGCCGGCTTCTCCGTGCGCCTGTTGGCCGACACGAAGGAGGTTTTGGTGGCCGCAAAGAGCCTGCTCGTGGGCGTCGACACCGACGACCTCGCCGCCGTGGAGCGGTTACCGTGGATCGGACACAGCGCGTTGTCTCGGTCCATCCAGCTCGTCGATCGCCGTGGAAGACTCCACCCGTTGCGCACCGAGCCGGTGCTATCCACCGACAGCGGCGCCGCCCAACGCGCGCTCCTGCTCGCGGGCGCAGGCGCGAGTGTCGCCATCGAGCCCTTGGTCGCCCGCGATCTGGCGGCGGGCCACCTGGTGCAGCTCCTGCCCCATCTGCGGCCACCCTCCGCAAAAATCTTCGCCATCTTGCCGTCGCTGCGCAACCTCCCCACACGAACGCGGCTGTTCTTGGACGCCCTCGCCGAACAGGCCAAACACGGGAAGTAGGGCGAATTGCGAGCGTGGCTCCGCTGCGGTCGGCTGGCGAAGTTGTCTCAGACAACCCTACTCGCCATGCGTAAGCGTCAACGACACCTGGGCCCGGCGCAGGGCGGTAAGAACATCAACCGCCGCGCGGACGGGGCCCTCTTCGGGGTCGAAGCTCCATTGCAAGAGGGCTTGGCCCGCATCGATACGCAGGCTCGGAACGTCGTAGTAGGCCAGGCGGAGCAGGGCGGCGCGGACGTCGCCGTCCAGGAAGTCGAGCTCGGCCTCCTCGGCCACGTCCACCAGAAAACGGCTGTCGAAGGAGAAGTCGCCCGTGGCTCGGTCGCGCCGTAGGCCCAGCGCCTTGCAGAACGCGTGACGCCACATTTCGGGGGAAAGGTCGGTGCGAGGTAGACCGCGGCGCACCGTGGTCGAAAGACGCAGGACCGGATCGATGTTGTAGTTCCCTCGAAAATTCAGGTCGGCCGCGAGCGCGAAGGGCACACCCTTGATTTGAAGACGCGCTCTCGATGCGAGCTGTCCGAGACGGGTCAAGGGCGCCGACACGCCCAACGCCTTGAGGGCGCCTTGGAGCTGACGCTCCATCTCGGTCATCTTCTCCTCGACGAAGGCGCCAGCCACCACCCTGTCCATGGCACCTAGGTTCGGGTTGCCCAGGGGCTCCAGCTCGGCTGGCGCGTCGGGGAAGGCATCAAGCCAAGCGAACAGCTCGGGGGCGAAGGCGATGGCCTCTTCCAGAGCGTCCCGGTAGTCCGTCAACACCTGCTCGGTGGCGCGCAAGGCCGCCAGATCACTGCCACGGACCGCCTGCGCGGCGTCGCGGAAGCTCGACAGCCGCGCCGCGCGATCGGCCGGTAGATGTTGATGGTAGGCCGGCGTGAAGCGGGCTTCCAGGGTCAGGATGGACGCGTCAAGATCCCGAACCCGGGACCTGACGCCTTCGAGCGGATCACGGTACATCGCAAGCCTCGGGGTGGCTCCCTAGCAGGCCGAGCGTCGCCGCCGGAATCCGGCGCACGGGGGGATGCGCCGCGCTCAGCACGAAGAAATTCGCCTCGTCTCCACCGGCTCGGCCCCGGACAGCTGCGCAATTTGGTCGCGTAGCGTGTCGGCTTGGTCGACGTCGCCCATTGCGTCCGCCAACACCGCGGCGTCGTTCAAGGTCCGGAGCGCGTCGTCGGCGCGGTCTCGGGCGAAGAGCGTCTCGGACAAACCTACCAAGAGGGGCACGCGCAAGTGGTCGTTGGGTCCGAGCGCGTCCAAAATTTCGCTGTACAGGGCGGTCGCGCGAGCCGCCTGACCCAAGCCAAGGAGCAGCTTCCCTTTGCGGGCGACGAAGTTGGCCCACGGCGCCGTGGCGGCGACCTGACCTTCCAGGAAGGCGGTGCGGGCGGCGCGCGCTCCCTCGGCCAACAGCGCCGCAGCGCCCTGCTCGTCGCCGTAGGCAATCCGCACTTGGACGGCCTGCTCGACCGCGTCGTAGGCTGCCGGACCGCCGCCGACGCCCAACTGATGGTAGGCGGCAAGCTCGGGGCCCTCCGCGACGACGCTGGGTAAGGTCGCGGCCAACCGGTGCAGCTCGGCCAGCACGCCGCGCGGCGCCGTCGCGCGCGCGACCTCCCCCACGAGGGAATGGGAGAGCGCCAACCGCGTGCCCGTCTCGCTGACCAAGCCGGCCCCGACCAGCGCGCTTGCGACCTCGTAAGGTGCGGCCAGCTCGGGGAGCAGCGACACGAGCTCCGCTTCCGTTGCGGCGCCGAGCACCGCCAGCGCTTGAACGACGCGCCTTGCCTCGCTGGGCAGACGCAAGAGCCTGACCTCCAAGAGGTCAACCAGGCGCGCGGGGGGTAAGATCTCGCCGGCCTCGGCGAGGTAGGCCGTGAGCTGCTCGACGTACAGGGGCTCGACCTCGTCGAGGGAGGAGTCGAGCAGATCGGCCACGCGGTTTCCGACCCGCGCGCAGGCCACGGCGCGGCGCAATTTCGGCAGCAGCAGGGCCTGAACGGGGCTCGGGCAAAAGGCCTCCGGGGCAGCCGTGGAGGTCACCACGCACAACACGCGGGACGGCGTGCTCGACGCCAGGATCTCCGCCATGACCGCGCGAGAAATCGGATCCCAACGGTCGACGTCGTCGATGGCAATCAATAGACCCGACGCCTGGAGCCCGCGGCTGACCTCGGCGATCGCCCAACGGAGCGTCATGACGAGGCAGGCGCGGAGGTCTTCCACGTTGTCTTTGCGCCACCTTGCGCGCGGCGCGAACAGGGCCTCGAGACCCCACGACACGGCGGTGGGCAGGGCCTCCGCGCGGCCCCGAAGCGCGGGATCCCGCGGGTCTTTGCCGAGCAGCGCGAGCACCAGGCCGCGTAGACCGTCGCACACCAGCTCGGCCGCCGGGTAGGGTCGCGACGCCACCTGTATGACTCGGACACCTTCCCGTGCTGCCTTGCGCACGATGGCGGACAGAAATGTGGTGCGCCCCACGCCCGCCGCACCCCACACCACAAACCCGCCGCCCGTGCATTCACCGCGCAGCATGGACGCTGCCCACGCGAGGTCGTCCTCGCGGCCGCTGATGGCGTCGCTGTCGGTGTCTGGAATGCCGGAGGCGCCGTCGGAGGAGCTGGAGGGGTACACGGAGCGGCGATCGAGGCGCGTCGGCTCGTCGCGCGGATCGTCGTCCAGGGCCTCGTCGTAGGGGCCACCGGGGATCGGCGCCGAGCGGCGCACGACCTCCGAAGCGGGCTCGTCCTCGATGCCGAAGGCGGCCGCCCGCAGGGCCTCTTCGAAGGCCTCGGCGGACGCGAAGCGGTCCGCGGGCTGGATAGCCATGGCCTTGACGCAGATCGCCGCCAGTGCGTCGGGGACGAAGCGGCTTGCCACCTGCCGCGGGTCAGGTCGAGGCGCGCGCGCGTGCTGCGAACGGACCACCAGCTCCGTACCCCCACGAAATGGCACCTGACCGGTCAACATCTGGAAGAGCATGACGCCGACCGCGTAGAGATCGGCGGAGGGGCCCACGGGTCCGGGACGGGTTTGCTCCGGAGACATGTACGTGGAGGTGCCGACGATCTGCCCTTCCCTGGTGATGCTGGAGCCCTGCACGCTGCGCGCAACACCGAAGTCGATGAGCTTGACCCGCTCTCGCCCGTCCCGACCGCGCTCCACGATCACATTGCTGGGCTTCACATCACGGTGGACAACGCCGTGAAAATGCGCTTCGTGGAGGGCCTTCAAGATCTGCGACGTGAGGTCGACCATGCGCGACCAGCGCAGCGGCGCCTCTTGCTTGAGCACGGACGACAGGCTCTCACCGGAGAGCAGCTCCATCACCAGCACCAGGTCCCCGCCCTCGTGGGGCGGCGCGCGACCGAAGTCGTGGACGCTCACGATGTTGGGGTGATTGAGCCGGCTCGTGATCTGCGCTTCGGCGAGAAAACGAGCCGAAACTCCCTGGTTGGCCGCCAGGTGCGGGTGCACCAACTTCACGGCGACGCTGCGCTCCAAGGGGTGATGAACGGCGCGGTAAACAAGGCCCATTCCTCCCGAACTGATGAGCTCGACGAGCTCGTAGCGGCCGAGCAACACCTTGCCGATGTTGGGATCTTCCGAGGCCCTTCCCGCCGGAATCGCGGCCCCACAGCGTCGACAGTATTTTTCGGCCTCAACCGCGGCACCACAAAGACCGCAGGTGAAACGTCCTGGCGGATGCGCCATCATGGAAAAGGCCTTCGCGCAAAAGTAGTGTCAACCGACGCCGGCATCCTTGATCTAGATCAAATTTTCGGGCAATCCTAGGGCTCGCTGCGGCGGAGAGAACATGAACGAGCTGGAACGACTGACCCACGACGCCGCCGCAAAGGCCGCCCTGACCGTGGGGAAAGATGCCGCCAAGCAGGCCGTCGAGCGGCTCCTGGATGGCGAGGCTTCCCCCGCCGACAAGAAGGACGCCTCCAAGAGCCGCAGGTGGAAGGTCATCGCGCTGGCCGTGCTGGGGCTGTGCCTGTTCCTCGGCCTGGTGGGGATGGTGCTCAACTATTGGGTGTGGTTCTTTGGGGCGGGTGTCGTCGGCTTGGCGGGCCTCTATGGCTACTACCGGCTACGCAAACGTCTCGGACGCCCCAAGGAAGGTCTGGCGGAAGGTGAGCCACCTTCCCAAGCTCGACAGGCCCTGCGCGTCGCCGCGCCCGTCGAGGAGCCGAAGCCGGCCGAGCCTACGCCCGAAGCCCGGCGCGCCGAGGCGAAGGCCCGTGCCCGCGCCATGGAAGAGGCCCGCGCCCAGCAAGAACAGCAAGTGGAAGACGAGCTCGCCGCGCTCAAGGCCCGCATGAAGAAGTAGGTCCGACCTAGGGTGTCTGGGACGGCAAGATTCGGCACACGCGCGATGCCCCATGGTCCGCACAAACGAGCGTATCCAAGGGGCACGCTCCCTGCTACGTGAGGGTCATGAACCAAATCGCCAGCGCCTTTTTTTGGCTCGCGTCATCGTTGCTCGTCGGGGGCTGTGGCTCCTCGGTGGTGGAAGAAAACCCGGGCAGCGGCGGCAACGGCGGGGGCGGCAGCGGACAAGGTGGTGGGCAGGGCGGCGCGGGAGGACAGCTCGACTGCTCGCTGCCTCCCCCGGGCGCGGCCTTCGCGTTCCGGATCAACAACGTGGGGACCCGCGAGCTTGGTTTGGCCTACGGCTGTGGCAAGACCCTTCCCATCCAGATCGACACCGCCGATGGGCCCCGCGGCATCGGCGCGGGCAGCGGCGACTACTGCGAGATCGACTGCGATACGGTGTACGGCGGCTACGAAAACTGGGGCTGCAGCGACTGCGGGCCGGGCTCGGGGGTCCCGCTCGTGCCCGGCGAGGCCACCGAGATTCCGTGGGATCGGCGCGTCTACGTGGCACACCAGGCATCCGCGGAATGTACAGGTCACCCCGACGGAAACGGCTGCGCTTTGGGCGTGCCGGTGGGCGATGCGACGTCCGGAACCCTGACCTTCTGTACGGACGCGCAAAGCGCGGGCTACTGTTTTGGCGCGGAGGAAACCGTGACCTTCGCCCTGGATCTGAGCCTCAACGAGGTCACGATCGACATCCAATAGCCCTTGCCCCTGGCTTGCTTCGGTCTGCCCTCCGTGGCAAGGAGGCCCGTGCCTTCGGCTCGTATCTTGGTCCTCGACAACTACGACTCCTTCACCTTCAACATCGTCGCGCTGCTCCAAACCCTGGGCGCCACGGTCGAGGTGGTGGCGAGCGATCGCATCGACGTGGCGGGGATTCAGGAGCGCGCCCCGGACGGCCTTTTGATTTCTCCTGGTCCCTGCACCCCCAACGAGGCCGGGGTGAGCCTGGAGGCCATCCAGGCCCTGACTGGAAAGCTACCCATCCTGGGGGTTTGTCTCGGACACCAGGCCATCGCGCAGTGCTTCGGAGGCCGCGTTCGCCGCGCGCTGGAGCCCGTTCACGGGCGCACGTCGCCCGTGCGGCACGACGGCCGGGGGCTGTTCGCCGGTCTACCCAACCCCTTCGTCATGATGCGCTACCACTCGTTGGTGGTCGAAGCGGCCTCGCTGCCGGCGGTCCTGCTACCCACGGCCTGGACCGACGAGGGCGAGCTGATGGCCCTCCGCCACCGTTCCGAGCCGTTGGAAGGGGTGCAGTTTCACCCGGAGTCGTTCATGAGCGAAGGGGGAGACGCCCTGTTCGGCGCTTGGCTACGCGGCCTGTCCCCCTCCTAGCGCCCGATCGATCTCTTCGCGAATGGCGCGCGAGGTCGGACCGCCAACGACGGCAGACAGCCCGTCTTGCGAGGTGATCGGGCGAGGCGGACAAAGCCTGCGCAAACGCATGCCGCGCGTCACGGCCTCGACGCAGCGATCGCGAAAACGCCGGTCGCTCTCGGCCGCTTTGACGAGGGCGCGGTGGGCCTCTTCCTGGGCGTCCTCGTCCTTGCAAATCAGGAGCGCGTCGCACCCTGCCCAGACCGCCTCCACCGCCGACTCCGCGGGCGTGAGCTTGTCGGCGACGCCGCGCATTTCCAGATCGTCGGAGAACAGCACGCCCTCGAACCCGATCTGCGCGCGCAGCAGACTGCCACAGATCGAGCGGGACAGGGTCGCGGGGATGCCCGGATCGAGCGCCTCGTACACCACGTGGGCCGTCATCATGGCCGCCAAGCCGGCGCCGCTCGCCGCGCGAAAGGGAGGTAGCTCCACCGCGTCAAGGCGAGCTCGATCGTGCCGGACGATGGGTAGGGCCAGGTGACTGTCCAGATCCGTGTCGCCATGACCTGGAAAGTGCTTGCCACAGGCCAAGACGCCTGCGTCTTGCAGGCCCATCATGAACGCCACACCGGCCCGCATGACCGTGCGCGCGTCGGCGCCAAAGGCCCGGTCGCCGATGATCGGGTTGTCCGGGTTGGAGTCCACGTCGAGGATGGGCGCAAAATTCAGGTTGAAGCCGACCGCCGCCAGCTCGGAGCCCACGGCGCGGGCCGCGCGGCGCACCAGATCGAGGTGGTTCAGCCGACCCAGGTGGCGCATGGGGGGTAAGGTCAGAAACGGCGCCGGCATGCGCGTGA
>CAYLJT010000141.1:0-13140 GCA_964383995.1 uncultured Polyangiaceae bacterium | reverse complement strand
CACCTCGGTGGCGAGCGTCACGGCCGTGTCCTGGTCGGGGTCGATCAGCGCCAGCAGGGCCTCGGCCAGGCGGGCCAGGTTCCACTGGGCGATCCCGGGCTGGTTGCCGTAGGCGTAGCGCCCGCCGTGGTCGATCGAGCTGAACACCGTGGCCGGGTCGAAGCCGTCGAGGAAGGCACACGGGCCGTAGTCGATGGTCTCCCCGGAGATGGTGGTGTTGTCGGTGTTCATGACGCCGTGCACGAACCCGAGGCCGAGCCAGCGCGCGACGAGGCTTGCCTGGGCCGCCATCACCGCGTCGAAGAGCGCGAGCGCCCGGCCCTCGGGGGTAGGAACGTCCGGATAGTGGCGCGCGAGGGCGTAGCTGGTCAGCGCCGCGATGGCCTCGGGATCGCGCGTCCGCGCCAGGTATTGGAAGGTGCCAATGCGCAAGTGACTGGCGGCCACGCGGGTGAGCACCGCGCCTGGCAAGGCTCCGCTGCGAAACACCGGCTCCCCCGTCGACACGGCCGCCAACGCTCGGGTGGTCGGCACGCCGAGCGCCGCCATCGCCTCGCTCACCACGTATTCGCGAAGCACCGGACCGAGCGCCGCGCGCCCGTCCCCTCCCCGCGAATAGGGCGTGCGCCCCGCCCCTTTGAGCTGAATGTCGTAGCGCTTTCCGTCTTTGCCCAGCAGCTCCCCGAGCAAAACCGCGCGACCATCCCCCAATTGCGGCACGAAATGCCCAAATTGATGGCCCGCGTAGGCCAACGCCAGGGGCTCCGAGCCCTCTTGCACGCGGTTTCCCGCGAGGATCTCCACGCCTTCTGGGGACGCCAGCGCCCCCGTGTCCACCCCGAGCGTGCCGGCGAGGGCCTCGTTCAACGCCAGAAGCTGGGGCGCGGCGACGGGGGTCGGGGCGACGCGCGTGAAAGCGACCGGGGGAAGCGTGGTGTAGGTCGGTTGGAAGGCGAACAGCAAAGGGTACCTCGGGCGGACCCTACCGCGTTTCTGCGGCGCTGTCCTCCGGATCGCCGTCGGGGCTCGCGGCTCGCTTCAGTCGGATGAAGTCGTCGTAGCCGCGTCCATGGGCTTCATAAGCCGGGGCCGCCCGCCCACTGCGGCCGCGCGGCAGGTTTTCGACGAGAAGCGGGAGCTGTGTTGTGCGCAAAGAAGTGTGGTATGGCGAGGTCGAGATCGCACCGCGACCACCCCGCGGAGGCATGGTAAGTCCCGAAGAAGTGGATACGTTTGTGGTGTTTTTCACGCGGCAGGTTGCCGTTGACGTAAGGGATGCCGAAAGCGGAGTCTGGCGATGAGCTATGGGCGCGCCCTGGCGGCGCTCGCTTGTGTCGCGGCGGTTCTTCTGCTGGCGAGCATCCGCTACACGCGCTTGGGCTGCGACGCTGTGGGCGGCCGTTGGGCAAGTGTTCCGGGCGTTTGCACCACGCCCCTATGCGGTCACTTCGGTGGCTGCGGCACCTGGGCGTCCCCGCTGCTGCCCGTCAACTCGATCCATGTCGGCACGCGCGCGGTAGAGGTGCGCTTTATTCTGGGCGAGCCTACCCGCGACGACGACACCGCGTTCTACTGGGAAGAGTTCAAGGACGGCACGCAGGTGCGAGCGGTGTTCGACGATGGACGCGTTACCGCCATGTCCTGCGTGGGGCCATCCTGTACAGACGTGGGCGCGCAGTAGGTCGACGCGCTTCCTATCTACCCGCCGCCGGAACGACGCACACAGGCAGGCGGCACTGAGCTCGACCGACATTCGCGGGGCTGACGCTTGGAAAAGGCGCTGCCCCACTTTCCTGGTATTCCAGGTTCCTTGCCAACCATGGAATTTCACCGGATGCAGGCCGACCGCAACGCCTAACCGGCCGGCCGGCGGCTCTGGATATTGTCGTCAACGTACCCTAAGCCCGAGTTTCAGGCTTCACAGTGAGCCCCGTGTCGGCGACGATGCCATGGCGGAGCAAACGCTTCAGGAGCGGACGAGGAGCGAGCCCGGGTGCAACCCTTCCTCCCAGGCAACTACGACATCTACTGCCGGGAGACCGGCAGGTTGTTGGCGCACGGCAACGTGCAACCCCTACTGGAAGCCGACCGCCTGTTCCACCGCACCGTTCTACGAAGCGACCACGCCGAGCGAGCGGGGAGCGTGCGCTTTCAACGCTCATCGATCGGCGAGCGCGACGCGGACCGCTGGCTGCCCATCGCCAGGGCGAGCTTGGCCAACCCCAGCGGCGTCACCTACGGCGAGGCGGTGTACGAGATCCGCCGCGAGCTGACCCTGGCAAAATACGCGCGAACCGGCCCACACCTCGGCCGAGGCACGTCCAGGCCGGTCTACCAAGCCGGCAAGCACGTGGGCATGCTGTGGACGGGCCCGCTGGCCGGCGTGCCCATGGCCCCCATGCCCCGCGAGCACGAGGGCGCCCTGGTGGTAGGACACACGGCCGAGCACTGGGCGTTGTTGGAGGGCTTCAGCCCCGATCTGACCTTTCGGATCCACGTTGGAGCCGGGGTGGACGAAGCGTACGTGGACTTCGTGGAGGCAGCCCGAGCCGTGCGAGGGGCGGTAGGGCATGTGGTCGCGGGGCGCGTGCTGTACGGCCGATTGTCTGAGACAAGTTGACAGGGCCGGTGGGCCCCTTGTTCCGGAGGAGGTGTCCCCAAGCTCCTCGCCGTCTTCCGAATCGATCGCGAAATTCCAAACCTCTCCCACCAAGGCTCGTGCTCAACCCTTCCCGGGGTCACTTCCTCCTGCCGTGTGCGGGACCCTATTCTCGGTGGCGCCAGGCTGTGGTATCACACGTCCGTCTGGAAGCTCTCGCAACGGATACCGGTCAACCCCCGAGCTCGCTCATCCACCTTCATCCAAAGTAGCTCCCAAAGTATGAATGCATATCGTAACAGAACGACATCAACGCCCCTCCTTAGCGCGCTGGGGCTCGCGGGGATTTTCGTCACAATGTCAAATTGCGCGGCGGCGCCGCAGGGAGCCATCGCCTATCCAATCCATGAGGGAAGGCGGTACGTGCTTCCCGTCGCCCGAGCCGAGGCGGAGCTCTTGCTTGGCTACGGCTTGACGTGTGACGACAAGCAGTGCCTCGACCTGGGAGGCAGACAATTTCTTTCGGGGGATATTGTGGAGGATGGGGCCACCGGGTCTATCTCCACGGACGCCAGCTCGAGCTTGAGCGTCCGCGCTCGCGCGGCCCTTCAACAAGCGGTGATCGATTGCGGTGGAAGTGGCTCTATTGCGGCATCATCCCTGACGGAGCAGCATGTTGACGTGAAAGTCACCGACGGAAAATTCCTGAAGACACGACAGGTAACTTCGGAGGGCAAGCCCTGCTGCGGCCCCGGCGAGCCGGATTGGGACCACTGCGATGGAAAGGTTGTCGTCCGCGCCTACGAGACCACGACGACAATCGTCGCAAGGACAAAGGGCTCGTTTTCGCCGGCAGCGGGCGTCAAATGCAAGGTGTCTGCGGCGACTGAAATTGGCGCGGAGCTGGAGGTTATCAAAAGCTCTGATAACGAGCTGACCCTGGAATCGACGGGCTGGAACATGGTTGATGTCGAAGACATTCAGAACGCGTGCCCCGCGCAGAATACCCGCGAATAGCAGGCACCCAGCCCTGGCGATTGTGCCTCTTGGTTGTCGCGGTAAGCCGCTCGATTCCCTCCGCGCCCTTTCGTTGGCGAAGGTCGTTGGGGCTCAAAACGGCGTATAATCGACGATCAAAAGGTCGGTACGCTGCACCAACGCGCGGACTTCGTAGGGCCCTTGCGGCGACGTGCTGACGGTCTCTGTTCTTGCGCCGAACACGAACCCCGGCGCGGGGGCGTCGGCCAACAGGTCGGTCAGGGCGCCTTCCACCACGAGCTCGCCGGTGTCGTCGACCTCGCAGACGAGGTAAGGATCCTCCAGAGTGCCCAGGGTGCCTATCACCAGGAACAGGGGTGCGTCGCCGGTTCCTGTCCAGTCGATGGTGAACGGATTGCCGCGCTCCAGGGCGCCTGCGCCTAGCTGGAGGGCCGCCGGGATGCGCACGTCGACGTCGAACGGTGGGAAGATGGCGCCGCCTTCCCCGCTGAAGCCGACATAGGTGCCGCCCACCAAATATCCTGTGTCTTGCAGCGATTGTTTGCGGCAGGCGACGTCCGCGTCGGGGGCGGCGATGGCGACATTTCCCACGTTGGCCGCGTCGATGAGCACGCTCCCCGTTCCCCCGAGGGGCGGCGGATCATCGGGGTTGGTGTTGCCGGGCACGAGCACACAGGCGCCATTTCTGCCAGGCAGCTCGGGCCAGCCCGCGGAGGTGTCGTAGCCGCAGAGCGCGGCGTCGGCGCCGTAGGCTTCCTTGCCATCGATGTCCATGGTCTTGGTCTCCACGAACGACAACAGCAGGGTGCCTGCCGCGGGCGCGCACTGGCCGTTGATGCAAGTCTCGCCGAGGGGACAGCTGCCGCACGTGGCGTCGCCCCCTCCGCCGCCGAAGCCCGTGCTCGTCGACGAGCTTGAGTCGCTGCTCGTCGTGCCTGCGCCGCCTGTGCCCTGGGTCGTGCTCGGCGGGGCTTCTACCTCGCTCCCGCAGCTCGCGGTGAGCAGCGCTAGCAGGACCGTGGAGGGAGCGCTCAAGAATCGAAGAGGTTGTTGCATGGCGAGCCGAGTCCCGCAGCGCGCGTGCCGCTTCGCTACAGCCCCAAATGCCGCGCTTTTGGGCGCAGTTCGATCGCTACGTGTGCGCGGATGCGCGGCCGCCGTAACTTTTCTTGCGGTGGTCAGTGCGCGCGTTCGTTTGCGTCGCTGCTCCGCAGTCCGTATTGCTTGACGAGCTGGGAGACGCGCGCGCGCTTCATGCCGAGCAGGTCGGCGGCGTGGGTGATGTTGCCATGACAGTCGGCGAGCGCGTTGGCGATGCAGGTGCGCTCGATGTCGCGCTTCAGCGCGCCGAGGCTCGTGCCTTCGCGCACGCGGGCGTAGGCCACTTCCGCGGCGGGCCCCTCGACGGGCGCGCGGCGCGGCGCGTGGGTTTCCAGGTTGCCAGGGACGTCGGCGGTTTGTGCGAGCCCCGTCAGGTTGCTGGTCAGGTCGGCAAGCTCGATGGTCGAACCGACGGCGAAGAGCGCGGCGGCGCGCAGCGTGTTTTCTAGCTCGCGCACGTTTCCAGGCCAGTTGTGGGCGAGGAGGGCCCTTTGCGCGGCGGGCGAGATTTTCTTGGCCGGCTCGCCGGTCTCCGCCGCCAAGCGGCCGAGGATGGCCTCGGCGAGCGCGGGTAGATCGCGCGGACGCTCGCGCAGAGGCGGCACCCGGAGCGTGACGCCGGCCAGGCGAAAGTACAGATCTTCCCGGAACTCTCCGCTACGAACCATGCGTGGCAGATCCCGATGCGTCGCGCAAATGATACGACACGACGCGCGAATCGAGCGCGTTCCGCCGACCCGCTCGAAGGTCTTGTCTTGCAACACGCGCAGCAACGAGACCTGCGTGCCTGGGGAGATTTCGCCCACCTCGTCCAGAAACAGCGTGCCCCCGTCGGCCAGCTCGAAGCGGCCCAACTTGCGTGTGGTGGCCCCGGTGAAGGCGCCCTTCTCGTGGCCGAAGAGCTCGGACAAAAGCAAGGTCTCGACGAGCGCGGCGCAGTGGACCTTGACCAGCGGACCTGCGCGCCGCGGGCTCGCGGCGTGGAGCGCCTCGGCGACCAGCTCCTTGCCAACGCCGCTCTCGCCCTGCACGAGCACCGCGATCTCGCTGTTTCCCACGCGTTGCACGGCCTTTTCGAGGGCCAACATCGCGGGCTCCAGGCCGGCGAAGCGCGGCGCTGGCAAGAGAACCGGCGGGCGAATCTTGGGCGTCGGTGCCATCGGCTGCGCGAGGCGCAGCTCCAGGGAAAGCAGCTCGGCAAGCTCAGATTTTGCGAGAAACGCCGCGCGCTGGGCGGATGGCAAGGTCTCCGCCACGGCGTCGCGCAGCGCGCGACCCGCGCTCAACTGACGCATGGCCTCCTCCTGTTCGCCGCGCAGAAGCGCCGCCGAGCCCAACAGCGCGTGGGCCTGTGCGGCAAGCACGCGGTGACCGCCCTCGCGGGCCAAACCGAGGGCGCTCTCGGCGAGCTCCGCGTACGCCTCTCCCGCGGCGCGCGCGACGCGGGCAGCGAGGAGCGCGCTGCGCGCGGCGGTGTCCCCACGCAGCGAGACGGCGCGGGCCTGCTCCACGGCCGCCTTGGCGCGCTGCACATGGCCCTCCTGCAGCGCCAGCTCGGCCGCTAGGCGACAGCACACGCCCAACTCTTCCCCCGTTGCGGGCTCGCCAAGCTCCGTCAGGGCGACGCGGAGCGCCGCTTCGGCCTCCTGAAAGCGACCTCGTTCCAGGTGCACCTTGCCAAGCAGGAGGGACAGACGCATCGCCGGGGCGCCCTCCTTCGATGGTAAGAACGCGCGGCGTGCGGCGGCCAAGCTGTGCTCGGCGGCGTGCACCAGGCCGACCTCCAACTGGTTCGCCGCCAGGGAGAGCAGCGCCTTGACCAGGTGCTCCGCGCGACCCGAGCGCCTCGCCGCGGTCACGGCGCGCTCCGCCAGCGCCAGCGCTTCGCCCCACGCCTGACCCCACATCGCGTTCGTGGACAAGTTGCTGAGGGCGAAGCAAGACGCCGCAAAATCACCTTGTTTTTCGGCCTCGGCCAGCACATCGAGGAGGGCGGTTTGGGCCCGATCTCGGCGCCCCGCGCCCATGGCAGAGATCGCGCCGTTGACGCGCGCACGCAGGGCCGCCGTAGGTAGACCGGCCAGCAGGGCGTCCCTGGCGTCCACCGCGAAGTGACGCTCGGCGTCGGGCCAGGCCGCGCGCGCCAACAGGGCCTTGCCGACCAGGTTGCGCGCGTCGAGGCGCGTCCGTGGGTCGTCGGCGTTCAGGGCCTCTTCGGCGCAACGCGCGGCGCCTTCGTGGTCTCCGGACAGCTCCAGCAGGCGGCCCAGCTCCACCGCGGAGGTGGCGCGGCGCGGGGCGTCTGACGCCAGGGTGTGGGCATGCCGGAGCGCGGCCTCGGCCGTGACGATGTCGCGGCGCCCGAGGGCCGCGCGACCGAGCAGGAGCAGCGCCTCGAAGCTGTCCCCCAAGGCGCTGGCCGCCTGCCGCGCGTGTTGCATCGCCTCGGTGTAGTCGCCGAGCTCGATGGCAAGATGTCCGAGACGGAGCGCGCGGGCGCCCTGCGTGTCGGGGGCGAGGGCCTGGGCAGCGAGCTGCCAACGACGCCATAGATCCCGACGCAGCTCGTCGTTCGTGGCCCCGCACAGGGCCCTTGTCATGGCCTCCTCGGCCTCCGTCCCCTGCCCGGCTTCGGCGTGCAGCTCGGCGATGCGCGCGAACGTAAAGGGGCTCGGCTCGGCGCTCGCCGCCTGCTCCAGGACCGAGAGCACGGCCGCGCGATCCGCCGCATCCGGACGGCGCGCAGGTCGTTCGAGGACGCTTACCCAAGCCGCCGCGCTGAGAACCTTACCTCCGCGCACCAGCTCGTCGAGACCTGCACCGAGGCGCGTCGCAAGGGCGGCCGGAAGCGGTTCCCGCGCGAGCGCCAGGCGCCGCCACAGGGTCTCGGCCTCGACGCCGTGGGGGACGATCGCCGTGCCTTCCCCCGCGGCCCGCTGCCAAAAGGCCTCGAGCTTGGCGAGCGACAGCGCGCCCAGGGCCTGCTCGCGCGCGGCGTCGAGGGCCTCCCAGAAGCGCCGTCGTTCGTCCGCGGTTGTCTCGGACATCACCACGATCGCGCCCCCCTCCGAGGGCGTGACTTTGCCATCATCAGCGTTCTCGTACAGCACCAGGAGCCGCCGCCGCGCGGCCCCCTCCGCGAGCGCCTCCGCAAGCGCCGCGGCCACCGCCGAGCCCCACGCGCTGACGGGGCCCGAGCGCAGCAAGACCAGCCCCTCGGGCAGGCGGCTCGCGAGCAGCGCGGCGTGCTCGCTGGCGTCGAGCGCGGGCGTGGCGCCGCAGGCCAACGCCAGGTCGCGGAAGCTCTCGGCGCCGTCGAAGCTACCCACCACGAACAGCGCGCGCCCGGCGCCCAGCGCCCGGCGCCTGGCGTGGGCGACGAGCGCGTCGCCCAGCCCGGGCGGGCAGCGCACGCGCACAAGGCCGAGGGCGCCGCCTAGCAGGGCGTCGTCGAAGGCGGCAAATCCGCGGAGGTCAGGTTCGTTGTCGGAAGGCGCAGCTATCCAGGTGTCGCTCATGGACCGGGCGGGGTGGACCGAAGCAGCGACGCGGACGATGTTCGAAGGCCTAACGCACCCTTACCACAGCCAGGGCGGTCAAGGGGTCATCGATTTGGAGCGGAGCGTGTCAGGGGCAGGCGCTGCCCATGTCGGCGGGCGGACCCACGACGCCGAGCTGGACCTCTTTCATCTCGAACTGCACGCCGAAGGAGATGCCGTCGCACTCCTTGGTCGGGTCTTGGCTGCCGTCGGTCAAGATGTCGGAGGCGCGGCGAACGTCGGTGAGCACGCCGTCGTACAGGGCGTTTTCGCAGAGGTCGGCGATGAAGGCGACCTTCTTGACCTGGTCGATGAACTCTTCGGTGTTGAGCACGCCGCCGATCACACCGCCGGTCGCGCTCTTGCGATCTTCAGACAGCGTCATGGTGAGCTGCGCGGCGTAGAGCGTTAGCTTGATCACCGCGAAATTCCCGTTGATCTCCATGGGGACCGTGAGCACGAACGTCTCGTTCGTGCCCGAGTCGAACAGGTTGCCGCTGACCGAGCTCAGCTCGAAGACCAGCGTGGAAGACTCCGGATCCGTCGGATCGCCCAGGATTTCGGGGGCTACCGGCCAGAGGTCGGTGCCGTCGTATTTGGGCGTGTAGCCGAGGGCGGTGCCGCCGAAGACCTTGGACGTCATTTGCGGCACGTCGCCCGTCTCGGGCAGGCAGTACATCTTCAACATCGCGTTGAAGAAGCCGGTGTCGAGGTAGTTGTTGACCTCGGCCGGCCACTGCGGAATCAGCCCGATGATGGTGGGCAAGAGGTTCTTGCCGAACGAGTTGTCGATGCCGTTGTCGCCGTCGGGGTAAGATTTGTCGGTGGTGCCGCCCGCGGCGGGTAGACAGACGTCCGTCGAGCTCGCGTCGGACACCAGACCGTCGATGTTCTTACCGACCTTCTTCCACTGCCCGTTGACGCCTTCGCCCCAGGCCAGCTTGGTGAGCGCGAGGGTGATGCCCTCGGTGGGCTCGCAGACGTAGCCGCCTCCGGCGCCTCCCCCGCCGCCCGCGCCGCCCGTGCCGGACGTCGTGGTGGCGTCGCTCGTGCTGCTCGTGGTGGTCGTTACGGAGGTGCTGCCGCCTTGCCCGTTGGTCGTGCTCTCGTCGCCACCACAGCCCACGGCCGCGGCTGCCGTCAAGAGCGCTAGGCCGCCCGCGAATCGACAAAGTGTAAGCATGAGGTCCTACTTTCTCCGGTAAGAGTAAAAGGTAAGGTTAATTGAGCACCGACTCGCAGCCGAAGGCGACGCTGATCTCTGCCTGAGGGTCGTTCTGAATGGTGGAGCACGACGCCGGGCAAACGATGATCTTGGTCGGGTAAGCGTTGTCATCGTAGTACCAACCCGGCAAGCCGCCGCAGTCGGCCAGATCGTCCGCGCGAGGCAAGGTGACCGGCTCTTCGGTGCCCCCGGCGGTGTAGCTGAAGTTGACCTCGTCCGGGACGAGCATCTGACCGAGCGGAGGCGGGGGCAGGCCAAATTCGCAGCCCAACACCGACTCGCGGATCTTCGCCATCGTCGCCGAGAACTGGTTGATGTCCTGGGTGATGTCGTAGGCCGCGATGGTGCCCCCGGAGAACGCGATTTGGTTCAGGTTCGCGATGATCGAGCCTTCCACGCCGATGACGTAGGTCTGCACCCCGTTGTAGTTGAGCGCGCTCTTGGCGAGGGCTGCGATGCCGTCGATGGTGACGCCCTCACACCCGGTAGGGTCGCCGTCGGTCGCGAGCACGACCGCCACCTTGTGCGTGGGGTGCGCGTCCTGGTAGGCCGTGGCCGCCATCAGGGCGCCATTCAGCGCCGTGAAAGTGGGGGTGTTGGCGCCCGTCGGGCTCGCGGGCATGGAGTTGATGAGGTCGAACGCGTTGTCCGGCAGGGGCGCGATGGGCACGTCGAGGATCTTGTAGAAGGTCTCGTCGCAGGCCACACCAAAGGCCTTCAGCGTCGGGAAGTAGACCAGCCCGGCGCTGATTCCGGCGGACACCGGGTCGTTGAAGAACGATGTCAACGCCGAGGTGGTTCCGCTCCACTTGGCGCCTACCATGCTGCCCGAACGGTCGATCACGAAGACCAGATCGACGGGCACGGGGGCCGCCGTCTCGCTCGTGGAGGTGCAGATCTCCCCACCCGCGCCGCCCATTCCGGTCGACGTGATCGAGCCGTCGCCGCCCGCCCCACCCGTGCCGGTAACGCTGGTGGTCGAGAGCGTGAGGCTCGAACCACCCGTTCCGGTGTCGAGGGGGGTGGCGGACTCGGCGCAGCCTCCAAATGCGACCGCGACGCCTTGCACCGCGACGACCGCCAGAAGATTCAAGAAAAGCGCTTGCGAACGACGCATGGACATGTCCCTCACTGCACGAAGAAGTCGTCGATGTAGACCCCGGGGAAGGCCCCGGAAGAATCGCTGCGGAACGCAAACTGTAGTCGGATGACCTGGCCCACATAGGCCGCCAGATCGGCCTGGACGAGCTGCCAGAGCAGGCCCGACTGATGACCTCCCCACGCCGGCTCGCCTGCGATAACAAGGGGGTAAGGCGGGGTGACCGTGTCGAGCACGACGTAGTTCATGCCGCCGTCAGTGCTGATCTTGAGGTTGACGCCATCGAAGGTGGAGCCCTCGGTGTCGATCCACATCCGGAACGAGAGCATGGGCGCCGGCGACGCGCTGAGGTCGATGTCCGGGGAGGTGGCCGTCGCTCCAAGGAAGGTCTGGAGGTTACTGTAGTTGGCGGCGAGCTGGGTGGCGATGCATTGCGTGCCGAGGTAGGCCGTGGCCGGGCCGACCAGGCTGGGAACGCCGCATTGCCAATCGCCCGTGAGCGTCCAGCCGTCGGGGCACACGCCCTCGAAGCTCGTGTAGTAGGCGTCGTAGATGACGTTGAACGAGTAAGTTTTTACGTCGAAGTTCGAGGGTAGCGCAGGTTCTTCGACCCGGATGGAGACGGTCACCGGGCCCGCGTCAGTGGCGGCCGGCACGCCGCTCAACAGGCCCGTGGCAGGATCGATGGACAGCCACGCGGTGTTGACGCCGCCCGCGAGGATGCTCCAAGTCGCGTTCGGGGTGCCGCCCAGGCGCCCGATGGTTGTGTTGATGTCCTTGCCGGCGTAGACGTCGGGGAGCGACGTGGTGGTGATGTAGAGCGGGTCTTGCAGGGGCTCGGCGACGAACAGATCGTCGATGTACACGCCCGGGTAGACCGTTGCGCCGTCGCTCCGGAACGCGAAGCGCAGGATGATCTTCTTGCCTGCGTAGGCGGTGAGATCGGCGGAGTAGTTCTGCCAACCTTCGGCGGAGTGGTCGCCGCCCCACGCCTGCTGCCCCGCGATCGTCAACGGATACGGCGGGCTGACGGTGGTGACGGGTGTGAAGTTCTGCCCGCCGTCGGTGCTGACCTTCAGGTTCCAACCGTCGAAGGTGCCGCCCTCGGTGTACACCCAAGCCCAGAACGAAAGCTTGGGGTTGGTTGCCCCGGTCAAGTCGATGCTGGGCGAATTGGCGACGTCTGTCGTGTAGGTCTGGCTAACGCTGTACACGCCCGCGACCTTGGTCGCGAGCACACCGTTGCCCGTGTGAGCGGCGGGCGGGCCCACACCGACGGGCGTGCCGCATTCCCAGTCGCCTGCCAGCGTCCAGCCGTTGGGGCAGACCTCGAAGGTCTCCTTCAGGTAGAGCGAGCAACCCGCGACGGGCACGCCGCCCGCGCAATCGCCGGCCGTGCATTGGTCGGTCGTGGTGCAGGCGTCGTGATCGTTGCACGCGAGGCCATCGGGGGCCGGTGACGACTTGCACTGACCGCTTTGGTCGCAGACGCCGACCTCGCATTGCGTGATGCCCTCGGCGCACGGGGAGCCTGCGGGCGCGGTGACGGGTCCGCAGATACCCGTTGCAGGATCGCACACGCCGACCTCGCACTCGATGTCGAAGCCCGAGCAATCCTTCGGCTTGCCGGCCGCACATTGGCCCGCTTGACAGGTCTTTTCGACCGCGCAGAGATCCCCGGTGAGCACGCAGGGTTGGTTGTCTTTGAAGGGATCCGGCGTCCCCACGCACTTGCCCGTGGCGGGCTCGCAGGCGACGAAGTTGCACTCGTTCAGCGGTGAGAACGTGCAATCTTTAGCCTGAACGCCCACGCATTGACCGAGCTGGCAGAGCCCCGCCACTTGGCACAGATCCGCGGGTGTACACGCGGTTCCGTCGTTGACCGGTGTGGTGCTGCACGACTTCGAGGCCTCCGAGCAGATGACGGCTTCGCAGGCAGAGTGCGGGATACCGCAATCGTTGGTGTCGCCACCAATGCACACGCCGTTGTCGCAGTAGTCGCCGGACGTGCAGAACAGGTCGTCGCTGCAGGCGCTGCCCTTCGGCGACGCTACGACGACGCAGCTGTAGATCGGACCGAGCTCTTGCCCCGTGTTGCAGACGGCCATCGTGCAGGGTGGCGTGTCGAGCTGCGAGCAATCGACGCCGCATGGACCCAGATCGCCACCGCCCGCTCCGCCGCCGCCCCCGGCGCCGCCTCCACCCTCGTTTTCTTCGGTGGTCTCGGGGAGTTGACCTTCGAGGCACGTGCAACCCGAGCATCCAGCGATGCAAAGCGACAGAAGCACGAGCAGACAAAAAAGTAGGTCGCGGACACCACGCAGCATAGTTGCGAGCATACACGTACCACGGGCTGAACCCAAGAACAGCCTGCCCAGCTACCTTTAGCACAAATTCGTCGTGCGCAAGGGGGCTCCGAGCGGCCCTGTGAGCAGCGCCCAATTACCTTGAAACATAGGCTCGCCCAAAGGTCGTGCGGCCGGGGCGTCGAGCACGATTGCGGGGCTGTCGAGGCGCCCTGCGCTTGGCGCCATGGCATGCTTCTCGTCTCCCCAAGCGACGCCGCTCGCGACGTCGA
>CAYLJT010000140.1:0-13158 GCA_964383995.1 uncultured Polyangiaceae bacterium | reverse complement strand
CCTTGCCCAGCGCCTCGCCCGTAGCCACGCCGACGACCTTGCCCTCTGCGATCCCAGCGGCCTTGCCCTCTGCGATCCCAGCGGCCTTGCCTTCGTCGAGCCCGTCCCGCCGGCCACGGTTGTAGAGCTTTTTGCCCGGACCCACGGGGATATAGCCTCTATCCGTCCACATCGTTTCCATGGTCTTCCTCGTTGATTTTTTCATCCATCGGTGGAGCACGTCAAGGTACTCCAGAGCCTTTTTGTCGCCCCGCTTGGCGAGGCCTAGGAGCCCCTTGGCTACGGCCGCTTCGACAGCCGCCGCGAGCCGCCTGTCGGGGTGTCTTCGGTGGGCTAGGAACGACAGCGCTGCGAGCTCGGGCCGCGCCGTCACCTGACCTCTCTGCAGCACCGGGAGTATGTCTCCGGGGCCCATGAGCAAGGCTTTCAAGGCGAGCATGTCGCCCAGGCTCGGGCTCGGGCGTGCGAGCGCCCTCGACAGCCACCCGTGCATGGGCCAGGTCAGGGTGACGATCAGGAGCGTGAGCGGACATTCGTAGAGCATGTCGGCCTGCACCAGGTAGCCAATCCAGGCGCGGTATTTTTCGTTGTCCGGGGAGAGCTGCACCTCGGTAAGGATCATGTGCTTGGCCTTGCCGTCTTTCAGCGAGAAGGCCAGATCGACCTGCAGCTTGCGCATCCCGACGACGGTAAGGTTCGTGTTCTCGATATGGATGGTCGGGGTCGCGGGCAAGGGGCGGCCTTTGGAACGGCAGAAATCCACCACGAGGGCGCTGTCGCTCTTGAGCAGCTCCACCACCAGGTTGTGCTCGGTCTGGTCCATGGGCCCCCCTTCGCAGCCCGCGTGCCAGCCAGGAAAGCCTAGATTTAGGTCAAAAAACGCCGCTCAGGGGGTGTCCATTTTTTTCTTGGCCAACCTTGGACACCTGAAATGGACACCCAGGACGCGGCGGACGAAGCTATGCGCTGGTCTCCTGACCTTGACGGGAGGGAGTCAACCGCGCAACGCGCGCTCGCGGAGCTGGAAGTTGTCGAAGAAGAGCTCGCCCAGGCTCATCGCAAAAATGCCGCAGTCACCGCGGTATTGGGGGCTGACCTTCAGCTCTTCGACGCGGCTTCCTTCCACGAATACCTTGATGACACCCGCGGGCCCGGTGATGGACAACTTCGTTCTTTGGAAGGGGTCTACTGTGTCCAGGCGGCGCAGGGGGGAGACGTTCAGGCCGGCGGCGCTGCGTTCTAAGAAGACCAGATCGGGGTGCGGGCTGCCCGGCTCCAGGGACATGCCTACCCCCAGGTAAGTCCGGGTGGCTCGATCGAACCGGTAGATCAACCCGAGGGCGGAGAGGTGCGTTCGTGGGATGGAAGGGTCGCTGCCGAAGGCCAGGTCGACCGTCGCTTCTCCCTCGCTAAGGTCGCGGTCGTCGATGCGAAAATGACGGTAGTGTATGGCGTTCGGGTCTACCCTATTGACGAGCCGGTGGCGCCCGTCGAAAATCGAACCTTCCCAGCAACCATCGGTCCCTTGGAGCCACAGGTTGCCGTAGCGCGCCTTGCCCTCAGGGGAGGTGGGATCCAAGTCGAAGGGCTCGAAGAAGGTGCCCATGGAGGGCGCCGCGGGCGCGGCCGCGGGCGCAGTCGGGGCGCTTGCGCCGCCCACGGCGGGCTTGCGTTTTGTCCCGGACACGTGACGCAAGAGGTCCGCGAGCTTGGCTTCGAAATCCGCGTCGCTTCGCATGTCCAGGTAGAGCTTGCTGCGCACGAAGAGGGGTAGGGACTCGGTCTCCTTGCCACGCTCGGCCACCCTGAGCACGGGCACGAACTTGGTCTGGTTTGGCGTGCTGGCGAAGAGCGCGGCGCCGATGATCTGCTTTTCGTAGCCTGCGCCGCCCACGCCGGCGTTCGCCTTCTTGGCGTAGTTGGGTGTGCAGATCATGAAGACGAAGTCGGAGGCATCGACCGCCTGCTCCATGAAGTGGAGCATGTCCTGTCCGAGCTCTAGATCGTAGACGTCGATGGTGACTTGAACACCCTCGGCCAACAGGCGGTCGGCCAGGTGCCTTACCCAGTCCTGGTGTGCCGTCGAGTCCCAAGAATAGCTGATGAAACAGGTGACCGGCTTCATGGCGATGGAGCCTCCTCCGTAGGGAACGTTACCCCAACACGGCCATCTTCAGGTAACGACCCTCCGGAAATACGGCGAGGCTGGGGTGGTCGTTAGGTGGGCCGTACAGCGCGAAGAGCCGGAGGTCCCGACGGCCGAGGGCCGCGTCGTCGAGGGTCGCCAAGAAGTCTTCGGCGGTCACGTGGCTGGAGCACGAGGCCGCACACAACACACCTCCATGGTCGAGGACGCTGGCGGCGGCGCCGTGCAGCTTGCGATAGGCGCTGAGCGCCCGCTCCTTCGCCCGCTCGTTAGGCGCAAAGCTCGGCGGATCACAGACCACCACGTCGAAGCGGCCGCCGCGCTTTTTTTCGGCCTCCAAATAGGCAAACACGTCGGCGCTGACGAAGCCGTGGGCCTTGGGGTCGAGGCCATTGTCCCGAAAGCTCTCCTGGGCGGTGGCGTGGGCCGAAGCGGCGATGTCCACACTGACCACCTGCTTGGCCCCGCCGAGGGCCGCGGCCAGCGAGAAGCCGCCGGCGTAGCTGAACAGGTTGAGCACCCGCTTCTGGCCCTTGCACAGCTCGCGGACGCGTCGCCGATTCTCCCGTTGATCAAGGAACGCCCCTGTCTTTTGGCCCTCGGCGAGGTCGACGATCATGGTCATTCCGTGCTCACGGACCTTGATGCGGTCGGGGGGCTCGCTGCCCGCGAGGGGGACAATGCGCTTTTTGCCCTGCTCGTCGCGGCTCAGGCGGCGGGCGAGGGACTTCACGCCTCGACTGCGCAGTTTGTCGAAGAGGGGCGAGACCAGACGCGGAATCCATGCCCCGAGGGCTTCACCATCGACCCGCAAGACGGCCACGTCATCGTAGCGATCGATCACCAACCCAGGGACCCTGTCGCCCTCCCCGTTGCAATAGCGGTACGCGGTGGTCGCGCCGTCCGCGAACCAGCGATCCCTTAAATGGAAGGCTTTTTCGGCGGTCTCGACCAGCCTGCGCGTGTCGAGGGGCTCGTCCTCCACACCCATGTACACGCGGCAGGCGATCGGGGAGCGCGCGTCCCACAGGCCCTTGCCGAGGGGCTCGCGCTGGTCGTCGAAGAGCTCGACCGTCGTGCCCGAGGCGAGGTTCGGCGGAGGCCGCACGATGCCTTCGCGAAACACCCAGGGGTGACCTCGCCGCACGGCCATCGCCGCGGCCCTCGACAGAACCAGCCGCATGGCTCGGAAGCTACTCGAAGCCCGGCGCGAACGGCGCCTTTTCGCCCCCTCCCGGCGCCTCCCGCGCTATCGGTGTTCTCGCCATGTCGCTCGTTCGCCGCTTGTCCCCGGTTGGCTGTTTGCTCCCGCTCGTCGCGCTTGCCGCCTGTGGCGCGCCCCCCGCGCCCGTCGCCGCGCCCGCGCCCCCGCCGGTGGCCCACGCCGCGGCGTTTGCTCGGGCTTTCGAGGCGGAGATGGTCGCGTCGACGGCGGCTGCGCCCTACCTTGACGTGATCGATGGCGTCGTCGCGCGCCCGAGCGCTCCGTTCGCGCTCAGCGCGTTGGTGGCCTCCGTGGACGCGTTGACCTGGAGCGGCCCACCCACCGTCGACGCGCTCGCGGAGCAACCCGTTGCCTATCGCTCGCGCGAGGCGATGAGCCTGGTCGGCGGACGGCTGACGCGGGCCTACGACGCCCTCGCGACGCACCTCGACGCGGCGCCGGACGGGGCCGATGCCGATCGCTATGCGCCGCTGTTTTTGAAGGGTTTCATCGCACGCGGGGCGCACGAGATGGCGCTCTTCGTGGGCGACGAAGGGGCCGCGGACACCTGGGCAAAGCGACGCGGCTGCGCACGTGAGGCGACGCTCTACGGTCCCCTCGACGCCAACCCGCTGCGCAGCTTGGCGGCCCCGCCGACCCTCGGCGCGGGAGCGCTGCCCGCGTCGCTACCGGGCCTTTTGCCCTTCGCGGCGAAGGTCGAGCCCGTGAAGGTGCTCGCCGATGCATGCCGCATCGACCTGGGCGCGACGGGGCCCTTGCCGGGCAGTCGGTTGGTGGTCGTCGACGTGCTCAGCGAGCGCGCGCAAACGGCTGGATTTGCCGTGACCTCAGGCTCGGCGGCGCTGCTTCGCGTGGGAGAGCGCAACGTGCTCACGCGCGGCTTCGAGGCCGGTGGCGGTGACGTCACGCGGCTCGCCGCGGTGGCCCTTTCACCGGGCAAAACCCGCGTCGTTTTGCACGTCGCACAACGCAGCGACAGCAACGATGTGGAGCTCGATGTGTGGGGTGAGGACGGTGCTTCGTTGCCCCTCTCGGCGCCGATGGTCGGTGAGGCCGCGCCCGGCGTGCCCACGGGCGCGCGCGTCGTCGAGCTCGATCGGGGCGCGGTCGCGTCCGCCGATCCCGACGAAATCGCCGCAATTTCAGCCGGATTGTTGGCGCTCGGTGAGGCCCGTCGCGCGGAGCATTTGCTGGAGAGCTTGCCCCAGAGCTCCGTGCCCGCGGCCGTTCCGTCGCTCGCCCTCGGCCTGCTCATGGCGCGCGCGACGGTGCTCGCGGACGATCTCCCCGACACGAAGCAGCTCGCGCGGGTGCGCGGTCTGTTGACGAGCCTGCTCGAACGCGCGCCGGGCGCGTGGGAAGCGACGCTGTTGCAAGCGCTCGCCGAAGAGCAACGTCGCGGTCCGGGCGATGGGCCCGCGGCGGCTCTCACGTTGCTCGGCGTCTCGGCGCCCGCGGGCAGCGCGCCGTTCATCGATCCGCCCGAGATTGGCGCCCTGCGCGCGTCGAGCGATCCGTACAAGGCCGAGAGCCCCGCCCCCGGCCCTGGTCAGCTCGACCCGATGATCATGGCCTACGTCGCGCTGCTCGCGGATCGCGAGGGCCTGCGTGATGTGTCGCGCGAGGCCTACCGCGAGCTCGTGGAGCGCGCGCCGGGCTCGCCCCTCGCGGCGTGGGTGGATCGCGTGGTGGTAGAGCGGTTGGGCGACGACGGGGTGCGCGCGGCCTGCGCGGGCGGGCTCGATCGCAGCGCCCTCGATTGCTTCGACGCCCTGGAAGACAAGGGCGATCGCGACGGCGCGCTGCGCGAGCTTACGCGCGTGCGGCGCTTGCGCGGCGCCGACGCCTACCGCGACGTAGAGCTGAGCTCTTTGTTGCGGGCCGGAAAAATCGACGAGGCCAAGGCCCTCTACAACGCACTTCCGCCTGGAAAACGCGCGCTTTTGACGGTGCCCGCGGCGCTCGCGGCGCGCGATCCCCAAAGCGCCGAGGCCGCCGCGCTCCTGCAGCGCGATCGTGCCCTCGCGATCGATTCGCCGTCATCGTTGAGCAACGTTGCCTGGCTCCTCGCGTCCCGCGCCGACGTCGCGAAAGACCTTGAAAAGAAGGGCGAAGAGCTCGTGACGCTGGATCGCAAGGAGCCCTTTTTGCCGGGCGCCGCGGTGGCCGTCTTGCAGCGCGACGAGCGCTACGATCTCGATCCGACCGGGGTCTTGCACTTCGTCATCTACGACTTGCGCCGCGTCACCGGCACCACCGACGTCGAGCAAGGCGCGCAATCGTGGGGCCCCATGATCGAAGGTCGCGATCGCAGCCGCGTGCTCCGGCGTCGCATTCACAAGCGCGACGGCCGCGTGATCGAGCCGGAGGCCGCGGCCCACGCGGCCCAGGCCCACGCCGATTTGTCGCAGCTCGAGCAGGGCGACTACGTCGAGCAAATCATGGAGGGCTTCGCGCTGCCGTCGGAGATGGGACAGCTCGTCGTCGATACGCCGGACCTCCTGCCCGATCGCACGAGCGTGCGAAAGGCCACGGTCACGGTGTCGGTGCCGCGCGCGCTGCCCCTCGCGTTTTGGTCTCACAAGCTGCTCGGCCGTGCCGAAGAGCGCGTCGACGGCGAAAATCTGGTGCGCACGTTCACTGTAGAAAACGCGGCTCCGCGGCGCTTCGAAGATGGCGCGCCGCGCTACGAGCAAGGGGTCGGCGTGAGCTTCGGAACCCTCGCTTGGAGCGACATCGCGAAGAGCCTCGACGAAAATTATCGCTCCCTCGACGATGGCGGTGATCCCTACATCACGGCCTGGACCAAGGCCGCGGTGGGCGACGAGAAACGCCCTGCGGAGCAGGTGAATCGCATCGTCGTCGCCGCGGGCAAGAGCCTGCGTGTGTCATCGGGTGGCGGGCTCTCCGACGTGGCCGCGCAGTTCGGGGGCGGCGAGCAAAGGGAGACCGCGCGGGGCATGATCGAGCTCGGCCAAGGGAGCCGATCGTGGGTCATCTTCCGCGCCCTGCGCGAGCTCGGCATCAGCGCTGAGATCGCCGTCGCCGAGACCGAGCCGTGGACCAGCGACGCGGCGTTTCCGCCGCACGTTGGGCGCTTCCGCTATCCGCTCGTGCGCGCTCGCATCGACAACGCCGATGTTTGGATCGACGCCGATGTGGATGGTCCGCCCTTGCCCGCCGGGCGCATCAGCCCCGAGCTGCGCGGCCGCGAGGCCCTGCTCCGCGATGGCTCGCGGGTCGTGGTCGAAGCGGCCGCCGGGGAGACCGGTGATCGCGTGGATTTCAAGCTTGTGCTCGACGAGCACGGGGACGCGAAAGGCACCGTCGACGTGGTCCTCCACGGCCGCACGGCGCAATCGTTGGCCCTCGCGCTCGAGACCGTGGTCGGCTCGGATCGCCAAGAAATGCTGCGCGGCGTGGTGCTCGGCTGGCTGCCGTGGGCCGACGTCGAAGAGGTGACCTTGTCCTCCGAAGAAGGTTCGTGGCAGGTCGAGCTCAACGCCAAGATCCGCATTTCGGGCTACGCAAGGCCCGAGGGGCGTGCAGGAAAAACCCTTGTTTTGCCGGGGCTCGAGCCCGTTCACTGGGTCTTCCCCGGCAAGGTGTCGAGCACCCTCGCTGCGATCTACGCCTCGCGCGCCACGCGCGAGAGCGCCCTCACCATCGATGCGCCGTTGCAATACGAGCTGCGTCGTCGCGTGGAGCTACCCGCCACGGCGATCATCGAGCGGAGCCCCGCCCCGGTGAAGGTCAAGGGCGACAACCTCGTGGCCTCGCGCAGCGGGCGCTACGAAGGCGCGGTCGTCGAAGAGCAGTTTTCGTTGAGCCTGCCGACCGGGGCCGTCCCAGCCGCGCGCTACGCGGCGTTCCTCGGCGATGTGCGCACCATCGACGACGGCTTCATGGCGGGCACGCGGCTTCGCATCGGAGGGAGCGCGCCGAAGGGCAAGCCTTGATTTTACGTCCCGCGGGTGTCCGTGAGCACGTCCCGCTCGCACCCCTCACCACGTTTCAGGTGGGCGGCCCCGCACGGTTCTTCTTCGAGCCCACCACCGTCGCCGAGGTGCAAGCGGGCCTGGCGTGGGCCGCGCACGAGCGCATCGCGGTGATCGTGCTGGGCGGCGGCTCGAACGTGGTCGTGGCCGATCGCGGCGTCGACGCACTGGTGCTTCGTCCGCGTCTGCGCGGCGTTCATGTCGCACAAGACGGCGCGTTCGATCGCGTGACCGTCGGCGCAGGCGAGCCATGGGCTGCTTTTGTCTCGGACAGCGTCGACGCCGATCGCGCCGGCGTGGAGTGTCTCGCCGGGATCCCGGGGGACGTCGGCGCGGTGCCGATCCAAAACGTCGGCGCCTACGGGCAGGAGGTGGCCGACACACTGTGCGAAGTCGAGACCGTCGAGCGAGACAGCTTGGAGCGGCTCACGCTCGCCCGCGCGGCCTGTGAATTTGGCTATCGCGACAGCATCTTCAAGCGCGCACTCCGGGACCGGGTGGTCGTCGTCGCGGTGTCGTTTCGCCTGCTGCGCGGCGGCACGCCGACCCTCCGCTACGCGGAGCTGAAGCAGCAATTCGAGGGCAAGCCCGCGCCGGGCCTGCGCGATGTCCGAGACAAAGTGCTTGTGTTGCGCCGTAACAAATCGATGCTCGTCGACGTCAGCGACGAAAATCACCGAAGCGCCGGCTCGTTTTTCATGAATCCTGTGGTGTCCGCCGGCGACGCCGACCGCATCGAGGAGCGCGCGCGGGCCTTCGGGACCCTGGCCACGGGCGAAAAAATGCCGCGATTTGCCGCGGGAACCGGCGCTGTCAAGCTCTCCGCCGGGTGGCTCATCGAGCGCTCGGGTCTAGCGAAGGGCACGCGGCGCGGGGCCGTCGGCCTCTCTACCCGCCATGCCCTGGCGGTCGTCAATCGCGGGGGCGCGCTGGCTTCGGACATTGTCGCCTTCGCCCGGGGGGTTCAGCAGACGGTGGCAGAAACGTTGGGAGTCTCGATTACTCCCGAGCCGACTTTCTTGGGCTTTCACGCCAACGAAGTGGGGGCGCTCTGGGCCCCCGACGGGACCATTCAAGGCTCTTCGTAACGCCGAAGTTTTCGGCTACGGTGCGTTGCAGCAGGCGCTTCGCAGTTGTCGACCAGCAGCCCGCGCGATCCCAAGAGGGCCCAGGTGCAAGATGAAAGCAGCGGAAGAAGAAGGAAAAGCTGAGGAAGCCGAAGTCCGTATGGGCAAGGTCCTCGACTTCCTTCGGCTCGTATGGACCGTCAACCATCGTCTCGAATCCACCTCCAAGCGCATGGTCGGCACCCTCGGGGTTACGGGTCCGCAGCGCCTCGTCGTGCGCATCGTCGGTCGCTACCCCGGCGTGAGCGCCGGCCGTCTGGCCACCATCATGCAAGTTCATCCGAGCACGCTCACAGGTATCCTTCGACGCCTGGAAGAACGTGGCATCCTGTCGCGAAAGTGGGATCCGGCCGACGCCCGCCGCGCGCTCTTCACCCTGACCAACAAAGGTAAGTCGATGGATACGCAGCGCAACGGCACCGCCGAAGCCGCCGTTCAACGGGCGCTGAGCAAGGTGACCGCCAAGCAGGTCGCCGAGGCAGAGCGCGTGCTCAACGGCCTCATCGAAGAGTTGGGCAAGGTCTAAAGCCCCGGCAACCCCCCGAACAAGACTCCAGGTCGTGCGGGCTGGCCCCCATCCAGCCCGCGCGCCGTGTTTTTCAGCCCATGTTGGCGGCGACGAAGTCCCAGTTTACAAGGTTCCAAAAGGCCTTGACGTAATCGGGACGGGCGTTGCGATAGTCGACGTAATAGGCGTGCTCCCAAACGTCGCAGGTGAGCAGGGCCTTTTTCCCGCTGGTCATCGGGGTGCCTGCGTTGCTCGTGCTCATCAGGTCGATCGAGCCGTCCTCGTTCTGGACGAGCCAGCCCCAGCCCGACCCAAACGTGCCCACGCACGTCTTCGTGAACGCCTCTTTGAAGGCGTCGAACGAGCCGAACTTGGCGTTGATGGCGTCGGCCACCTTGCCGGTGGGCGCACCGCCGCCCTTCGGTGACAAGCAGTTCCAGTAAAACGTGTGATTGTAGACCTGGGCCGCGTTGTTGAAGACACCGCCCGACGACTTCTTGACGATGTCATCGAGGCTCATCTCCTCGAACTCGGTGCCCTTGATGAGGTTGTTGAGGTTCGTGACGTAGGCGCGGTGGTGCTTGCCATAGTGGTACTCGAGGGTTTCCTTCGAGATGTGGGGGGCAAGCGCGTCCATGGCGTAGGGAAGCTCGGGCAGGGTGTGCTCCATCGGGGAATCTCCTTGGTCTTCGTTGGGCGAAAAACGCTCCCTGGGGATAGGTCGGGATCGCCGAAGGTTCAAGGTCGGAAGCGGCGATCGGTTGTAAAGTGGGCTTCCGAGGAGATGAGCGTGGACCCCAACCAACCCTTCGAACACGGCAAAAACTTCGAACCGAGCGACACGCTTGGGAATCTGCGGCTCGGCCGGTTCGAGGCGCACTACGAAGAGCTCTTCGCAGACGCCATCGAAGACGGCGTGATCACGGCCGAAGAAAGGGCCTCCCTCGATCGGGCGGCTTCGTCGCTGGGGCTCGATCGGGATCGCATAGCCCGCCTCGAAGGCGCCCTGCAGGCGGCGTACGCCGCGCGTCGTGGGGCGCGCGTTTTCGAAGAAGGCCTGCCGGCGGCGGCGTCGCTCTCGCCCCTCGCGCCCTCGGCGGACCTCGGGACGCAGGCGCTCCATCAGCGCATTCGCTTCCTCGAAGCCCGCGTGGCCGAGCTCGAACATGCCCTGGAAGAGGCGCAAAACAACGCTGGCCTCGACGTGGATCTGTCCGGATTTTCGGCCGCAGAGAGCGCCGACGACGACGACCCGACGGAGCTGCATCGACGTTTGAAGCTCGATCCCCGCGATCCGCAGCTCCTTCACGCGTTGGTGCGCTCCCACCTGCGGGCCGATGCTCCCCACCACGCGGCCAATGTGGCGGTGGTGCTCGCCTACCTGAATCAGGCCAACGACGACGAAAAGCGCCTCGTTCGCGAGCACCGCGCGCCGGGCCTGCCCCAAGCCGCGGCGGCCCTCGGCGCCGACGGTTGGCGACGGCTCCTGCTTCACCCCGAGCAGGAGGTGCTCACCGGAGATGTCTTTGCCACGGTGGCTTCCGCCGTGCTCCTGGGCCGCGTGTCCGCTCTTCGCCGCGCGAACCTCATCGAGAAGCTCGACCCCGAGTCCAAGCAAGATCCGGCCGTGTCCACGGTCGCGGCCATTCGCTGCTTCGGTTGGGCAGCGTCCCTGTTGGGGCTCAGCGCGCCACCTCTGTACGTAGCCCCCGAGCGACCCATCGCCCTCGAGATGGTCCCTGGAATACCGCCTTCTACGCGTCTCGGACAAAAGGCGTTGTCGGGGCGCAAGCCCGAAGAGCTCGCTTTCTTGGCGGGCAGGCACCTGACCTATTACCGCGCGGAGCACTTCCTGGCGTTGCTCCTACCCTCCCTCCCTGATCTGGAAGACGTGTTCTTGGCCGCCCTCGTCATTGGCAATCCGGGCCTGCCGCTGCGCGACGACGTCAAGCGGCGTGTGGAGCCCATCGCGGCCGCCATCGAGCCCATCTTGGAGGCCACGCTGATCGACCGTTTGCGCGGTCATTTCCTGCGTTTCGTCGAGGAAGGTGGGCGCACGAACCTGGCCCGTTGGGTCGGTTCGGTGGACCGCACGGCCTCCCGGGCCGGCTTCTTGTTGTCGGGCGATTTGGGCGCCGTCGAACGGATGTTGACGCTGGAAGGTGCCAGTGACGCCGAAGCTCGCATAGACGATGTGCTCTTGTTCGCGACGAGCGATCGCTACGCGAAGCTTCGGGCGCAAATGGGGCTCGACGGGCCTACGGCCCAAATTTGACGAGGAAGATGTCGTTCAGACCGGCGCTCGCCAAGGTGCCCAGGCCGAAGCCGACGGTGCTCGTGAAGCTGCCGACGGCGACGGTGTTTCCAAGGCTGTCGATGATGACATTGGAGGCCACCTGATCGGAAGGATCGCCGCCCGTGTTCGTGAAGATGAGCTGACCATTGGTCTGGAACTTCGCCACGAACGTGTCGCTGTTGCCGAGGGAAGGAATGTTCCCTGCGCCGAAGTCGATGGCACCGTTGAAGCGGCCTGACACAGCGATGTTCCCGCCCGCGTCGATCGACACGCCGCGCGCGATCTGGTCGGACGCGTCGCCGAAGATCTTCTGCCATTGGTAGGTGCCCATGCCGTTGAACTTGGCCAAGACGACGTCGTAGTTGCCCGCGCTCGTCAGGGCGCCGCCGCCAAAGTCGATGACCCCTTGTGCGACGCCCGAGACGACGACGTTGGCCCCCGCGGCGGCCACGGCCGTGATGGTCTGATCGGCGGCGTCTCCAAAGCGCTTGCTCCAGAGATGATTGCCATTCGTGTCGAACTTGGCGATGAAGGCCTCCATGCCGCCCGTGCCGATCAGCGCACCGCCGCCGAAGTCCACGGTACCGTTGAAGTTGCCCACCACGTAGACGTTGCCGGCCCCGTCCACCGTAAGGTCGTTCGGAGTGTCGTCCGCCGCGGCGCCAAAGCGCTTGCTCCACACGTGGTTTCCTGCGCTGTCGAACTTGGCCACGAAGATGTCGCGCAGGCCCGCGCTGGTGAGGACCCCGCCACCGAAGTCGGCTGTCCCGACCATGCGGCCCGTGACGAAGATGTTGTTGGCGGCGTCGACGGCCACCGCGTGAATGGCCTGGTCTTGGTCGTCGCCAAACACCTTGCTGAAGACGTGCGCCCCCGCCGAGGTGAGCTTGACGAGGACGGCGTCGTTGCTCGCGCCCACCGCCGTCAAGGTGCCACCGCCAAAGTCGATGGTGCCGGCGATGCGGCCCACGATGATGATCCCGCCCGCGTTGTCGACGGCGACGTCGAGGGCATCGTGGCTACCCGCGGTCCCAAACACCTTGGCCCCGAGATAAGCGCCATTGGGATCGTATTTGGCATAATACATATCGGAGTTGGTCAAGCACGTCAGGCCTCCTCCTCCGAAGTCCACCGTGCCCGTCGCGCGACCCACGATGACGATGTTGTTTTGAGCGTCGAGATCGATGGCCGTGCCGCGCTGCTCGGCGGCATCACCAAACCGCTTGTTCCAGAGGGGCGCGCCGACACAGATCAGGTCCGCGCCGCTGCAGTCCTCGTCGATGGCATTGCCGCAGACCTCCGCGGCGGGCAGCACCTCACCCATGCACGGTCCGAAGCCCGAGCCGTCGGCGGCGCAGGTGGCCAGTCCGGTCTTGCAACTGCCTATGTTGAACGTGCCCGCGGGGCCCGTGTAGCAGGTCGTCGTGTCACCGGGGTTGCAGACCATGCTCGATCCGCCTTGTCCAGAGCCGCCTTGTCCGGAGCCGCCCTGTCCGGAGCCGCCTTGTCCGGAGCCGCCCTGACCCGAGCCGCCCTGACCCGAGCCCCCGGGCCCGCCACCGCCCACCGCCGCGCCCCCTTGCCCCGTCGTGGAGGTGGACCCACCGCCCCCTTGGCTCGTCGAGCTCTCTCCCCCGCCACCGGTCGACGACGCGCTCGTGCTGGTGGCGCCTCCCGCGCCCGAAGTAGCTCCCGTCGCGCTCGTCGAGCTGGTGCCGCCGTCGTCGCCACCTCCACATCCCGCAAAAAAGCCCTGAAGCAAAAGGACCGCCGAGCCCAGCCAGACCCCGCGTGCCGCCCATTGAATTTTCGTGTGAGTGCTTCGCATGGATAATTTCAGCTCATAAGAACATTTCGA
>CAYLJT010000139.1:0-13185 GCA_964383995.1 uncultured Polyangiaceae bacterium | reverse complement strand
CGTCGATTCTACGCTGTTTGTACTCACCCATCGCTTCAACGGAATCGACGTACTAACCCTTGGTGGACACCACGAGGCCCCGCCAGGCGGTGAGCGCGGGCCCCAAATGGGCCTCGGTCTCGCGGATGGTGTCGATCATGTCGCTGTCGCTCACGCCCGCCGCGCGCGCTTCGCGGATGCAGGCGAGGGCGGCGACATAGCGCTTGCGGCCGAGGAAACCGCGCGCGAGCAGGGGCCAAATTTCGGACGCCGCCGCACCGAGCTTCGCGGCCCTGCGCAGCGGGCCGAGGGCCTCGCCTTCGCGTCCATCTTCGAGCTGAGCCTTGCCCAGGCGACGAAACAGATCGGCCGCCGACGAGCCGTCGTGCGCGTATTGGATGCCGAGCCGCATCACCTCTTCGCCTTGGTGCTGTTCGCCGAGCTCGACGCACGCCGAGCCCAACAAACCCAAGCCCTGCGCGATCAACGCGCGGGCCTCGGAGCTCAGCATTTGGCCCTCGGGCGTGCGCAGGAAGATGGCGAGGGGTGCGGGCCACGAGCCCAAGAGCTGCAGCACTGCGCTGTGATCGCCGCGCTTGGCGGCCATCTCGGCCTGCGCCACCTTGGTCAGATCGATGGCGCTCGCGCGGTTGCCCGAGGCGGCCTTTTCGAGCTCTTCGCGCACGTGCGCGCGGATGCGAGCGCGCAGCTCACCGAGCTCGTAGGTCTCGGTCACGCCGTCGAAAACGGCTTCGATCCGCGAGGTTTTTCCTTCGACGATGAGCTTGCGCAGGCTGTAGCCGTAGAGCGGCGCGAGCAGCAGGTAGCGCACGCCAATGTGGAGCTGCAACGCCTCGTGCTCGGTGTCGCGCTCCGGTGGCGGCGGCATGACGTCGTCCGTCAGCAGGGCCCCCACGAGGCGCTGACGGAACTCGGCCAAGTTAGCGCGTTGGGGCTCGTTTTCGCCCTCGTCGTCCCCCGCGCCCACGACGAAATCGACGACGGTGTTGTCCGGGTTTCGGCGGTCGACGGTGAGGGCCGTGATGCGCGCCCCCGTGATCATCGAGAACGCAAAAAACGCCTGCCCGACGATGTCGCAAAGCGCTTGAAAGCTCCCTATGCCCTCCCCGATGCGCTCAAACCAGCCGTCGGTTCGGACCGCGTCGAGGGGAAAAACCCTATCTTTTGCCATGAGTCGCCGGTTCAGCCGCAGATTCGCATGCTCCGCGGTCAAAGTCACCGGGTCTTGCGCCAACAAAAACGACGGGCCCAACGCGCCGTGTTTGCGTTGGGCCCGAGCGCTCCAAGGGGGAGCGCGGTCTGTCCTTGTGGCTATTGGGGCGGGGGCTTCTGACAGAAGCCGTCGATGCACTTCGAGGTGGGCGCGTTGCAGCAATCGGCATCCGTTTGGCACGAATTGCCGTCCTGCGAGCACTCACCGGGGTCCGGCGGCTGACCGCACACATATTCGCCCGTGTTCGGATCTTTCACGCAGGTGCCGTTGCAGCAGTCGACGCCGCTCGTGCAGTCCTCACCGATTTGCTTGCAAGGATCGAGGGCGTAATAAGCGTTTTCGCTCTTGCCGCAGTCTTCCTGGCCGCGAATGTAAAAGGGCGGATGCGAGGGATCGCCCGCCACCGGCGGATCATCGATGGCGGTGATCCAGAGCTGCTGCCGGTTCGCGCCGTTGAGGCGGTTTCCGTAGTCCCGACGCGTGATGTACACGAGCCAGAAGTAGCCACCGGCGCGCAGAGGAGCGAACACCGGGTTGAAGCTCTTGTTGTCGTTCGAGGCGGTGAAGAGCTGCTTCAAGCCCGAGCCATCGGGGGCGACGAGCCAGAGATCGCCGTTGCCCGTGGAGCGCGAGCCGCTCGTCGGTCGACCGAAAGCGATCCACTCGGAGCCCGGCGAAAACGACGGATAGGCGGGGCGTCCTTGCGCGCCCGCTTGCGGCACGATGATCGATTGATTCGACACCGTGTTGCTGGCCGCGTCGAAGTCCGCGACGTTGAGCTGTCCGCCCGTCGCGTCGAAGATCCAGCCGCCGCCGCTGAGCTGGCAGATGGCCGCGAGCTTCTTGCCGTCGGGGGACCATGCGGCTTCACCGCAACCGACGCCCATGGCCGCGTTCACGAGGGATTGGCCGGTCACCGCGTCGATGATGTTGAGCTGCGAGCCCGAAGGATTCGAGGCGGCGTCGTTCGAGTAGATGATCTTGCTGCCGTCGTCGTTGAACGCGCCGAACGTGCCACCGATGCCGTTACCCACGGTGAGATTGCCGAAAACCGCAGGGTTTTGCGTCAAATCGAGGGTCTGCATCGGGAAGGGGAACGACGTGTCCCACGAGCCGAAGAGCGTCGTGCCGTCGCGGCTGACCGTGTGGCATCCGTAGCACTCGCTGCCCGGATAAAAGAGGTCGACGGACGTCGAGTCGGGCTTGATGCGAAGCACGCGGCCGTTGCCAGAGCCGCACGCGTCGGGCAGCTCCCAGTAGTAAACCGAGCCCTTCAAGCTGCCCTGGGCCACGTGCCACGAATGCTGCACGGGGTTATAGGCCACGGTGCCCGCCATGCGCGTCACTTTGACGTCGAGCGGATCGCTGATGCTGCCGGTGCCCGAGCTCTCGACCGCGTCCCAATCGGTCTGCGCCATGATGTGTCGCGAGGGCGCGGGGGCCGTGAAGTACTCGATGTATTCGAAGTACTTCTCCGTGATCTTCAGCCGATAAATGTCGTTCGCGCCGCCGCCGTTCCACATCAATTCGGGGGCCAAAACTCCGAGCGGAAACACCGTTTCGTTGTACGGATAAAGCAGGGATGTGAACGAGTTGTCGACGCCGCCCGTGGGGGTCTCAAACTCGGTCTCTTGCGTGGGAGTGACGCCGACGCCGTCGACGATCTTCTTGATGTTGACCGTGACCGACGCCGTGCCGGTGGAGTTCGAGTACTGCGCCGTCAACGTTCCGACGCCCCCGACATTGCCCGTGACGTTGAAGATCGAGCCCGGGTACATGTCGCCAATTTCAGGGCGATCGAAGGTCCAGAGCACATTCGAGGTGACATCGACGCCGTTGAGCGACGCCGTAAATTGCACGCTCGCCGGGTTCGCCGCGCCGTTCACCACATCGAATTGCGCGTTGGGTGGAGAGATGGTGATGACCCCTTGCATGCTCGTTCCGGTGGTGGTTCCGGTGCCCGAGCAGTCGAGCAGACAGCCGCCTTCACCCCCTGATCCGCCGCCGCTCGCCGAGGACGATGTGTCCCCCGAGTCTCCGAACGTCCCCGCGTCCTCAGCCGCCGAACATCCGTATCCGATCAATCCAAGAACGAGGAATGCGAGCGCCCAAAGGTAGGCAAAGCGTTTCTGCATGGGGCTTCTCCGTGTCGAAGGCCGCGTGTGTCGCGGCACGACGAACTGAGAATACACGGGCAGCACGCTCTGCAAGAGAGCGAAAACGTGCGCCTTTGTGATGTTGCGGCTGGATTTCAGCGAGAGCGAAGGCGTCGCAAGGCGAACGTTGCAAGCCCCAATACGAGCGCGACGGCCGCGTCGGGCGCGCCGCTGCCGTGTTGTTCGGGCACGCGGCATCCGCAACCCCCTTGCTTCGGCGGCACGGGCGCGGGGGTCTCCACGGGGGTATCGCCTTCGCTAGGCGGCGTTTCTGCGGGGGATTCCGCGGCCGCTTCGTCTTTCGCGGGCTCGTCTTTCGCCGCTTCGTCCTTTGCGGGCTCGTCCTTGGCGTTCGCGGCGTCGGGCTTCACCTTCTTGGTGTCCGCGCCGAAGACCATCGCGCGTCGATCGACGACGGTGTTTTTGCCGTTGAGCGTGATGTTCTGAACGCTGCCGATCTGAACGCCGTCGCTCGTGCGGGTGATCTTCAGCGTGTATTCGCCGGCCTCGTAGCCGCGGTCGCGGCGCAGCGCGAAGTCAAACTTGGTCTTTCGGTAGATGTCCCCCGACGAGTTGCTGAAGCCGAGATCCATGCTCTCGTTCATCGTGCGCTGCCCTTCGAGGGGCACCTTGCGCAACGTGGGCTCGTTCGGCGATTGGTCGGTGAGCGCGAGCTCGTAATAGACCTTCGGCGTGAACGTGAAGACCACAGGGATGTACGCCAAAGGCGGCGTCGAGCCGTAGTCGATGGTCATCTTGAACTTCCACTTGCCGTTGGACTCTTCGGGCGAGCGGTTTTCGATGGTGACCGAGCCCGCCGCCGAAGCGGTGCGCGAAGCGGTGAACGTGGCGAGGGCCAGGAGGGCTGCGAAGAGCAGCACGAAGCGGCGGAGCGGAGCAGAAGGGAGCGCGAGCATGGCCCGAAGCTACCGGGTTTTCGGCTCCGATCCCACGACAACCTGATCGATGTTCTAGAGCGGAAACCAGAGGAGCTTTTGCGAGGGCTCCTCGTAGCACTTGGTCCGCACGGCATCTTCGTCCGACGTGCAGTCTTCGCTATCCAAACAGGCCTTGATTTCGTTCAACGCGGTCAGGTTGAACATGGTGGTGAACACGCTGAGCTGCGACGGCTCCAATCGATTGAGGGCGCTTTTGCACTCGTCCAACGGCACCTTCTCGCAGCGCGTCATGCGGTCACACCGGGCGTCGAGCACGAAGTGGCTCTTGCCTCCGTCGTCCGGGAGCTTGAAGACCACCTCGTCTTTGCACTCGTCGGCGAGCAGTCGTGTGTCGGGGGCGTTGTCGCCGTAGGTCTGAGTGCGCTCCTCGTAACACTTTGCTGCGAGCTTGATGAACGCCGCGGAGCCCGCGGGGCGGGCCGCTTTGCAGGTGTCGAGGTCGCTCCAACCGGTCTCGTTGCCAGCAACGCGCGCCAGCATGCTGCACCATTGGGCCTGGGCCCGAACCACCGCGTCGGTGTCGGGGGTGGCCGCGGGGGGCGGGCCTCCGCAGGCCGAGGCGAGTAGTGCGACTGTGGTTGAAAGGGCGAGGGGCGCGAGGGCGAATCGAACGTGCATGGCGCGGGTACCGTACACCGATTTGCGCCCGGTGAAGCGGTCGGGGATTCACCCTGGGGCGCGCCGCGGCGCAAGCCCCGTCCTGGGCTTCGGGAGGGCTCGCGGCAGGAATGGGTAGGTCCGGCGAAGCGCCAGCAAGGTCTTCCAGGTCTATCGCGCCCCGAGGCGCTCTTCACCGCGACGGGAGCGGAGCGCCAGGGACATGGGTGGTTCTTGGAAGGACCACCCATGTTATCAGGCGTCTTGCCGCCTTACCAATGGATGGGCATGGCGCACCGCATGCCGCACTTTCCAGGCCCGGCGTCGCCCTTTTCGCAGGCGCCCATGCACTCCCGATCGGAGTCACAGGCCTCTCCGGCCTTCTTCGGTGCGACGCACTTCGCCGCGACACAGCGGGCGTCCCCTTCGCAAGTTTGGGAGCAAGGGGCTCCCAGACGAGGCGCCTTGTCGGAGCACTTCCCACCGCCGCAATAACGGTTCTCCCCGCACTCGAAGTCTGCCTTGCACGGGGAGCCCTCGGCCTTGCGTTCTTCGCAGCGGCGCCGCGTGCAACTGCCTTCGCACTCGCCGTGGGTCAGGCTCGTCCTCGTCTGTCGGGTGGCGCCGGCCAAAGCGTCGACGGTGCCTCCGCAGGGCGTGCCGTTCGCCTTGGGTTTGCCGCATGTGCCCTTGATGGTTGGGCCCACGCCGAGGCAGGCGAGGCCCTCTTTGCATTCCAGGGACGACCGACAAACCGCCTTTTCGTCGAGCTGACCCTGGATGATGCCCTGACATTCGGCGGCGGGCGGAGGCACACCGATGTTCACCCACTCACAGCCCTCGTGCCGCTTTTCCATGGCTTTGACGCACGCGTCCATACCTGCCTCGGGCACCACGACGGCCTTGTCGCGCAGGGCGGTTGACAACATGCGCTCGCACTCCCCCTGCTGAGTGAGGCTCGGCGTCCCCGAGCAGCAGGCCGCTCGGCGCGCGGCCGGCAGCGCGTGGAGCGCCGTGCAGAGCTTCGTGGCCTCGGGGAGCGGAGGCTCCTTGGTGATCGGGTAGACCGGTTGAACGTCGTCGCCGCCCCCGCGCATGGCATCCGCCAAGGTGCCCTCGCGGGGGGCCGCCGAGGCCTTGGCCGGAGCGCTCGCCACGCTTGCCGCCGGCTGGGTCTCGGTGGCGGGAGGCGGCGGAGCCGAGTCGCACCCTGCAAGGCCGAAAAAGGCAAAAACCAGGCAAGAAAGCGCTGCGACGGAGGTCGGTTTTCGGAATGTCATGCGATGTTCTGGGTATGCTAGGCGCGACATGCGAGCGTCCGCAACCCAAGAGCTTTGGCAACCACAGCGGCCTTCCGCGCGTAGCTCCCCCCGCATGACGAACCTACCTCGCCGACGGCCGCGTGTATCGAGCGTCCTCGTCCTGTGTTTTCTGGCTTTGGGGTGTGACTCCGCGGACGCGCCGTCCCAGGCACAGGCAGGTCCGTCCGCGTCTGCGGCCCCCGCCCGTGCGCCCGCCCCGAGCGCCGCCACAGGGCGCGAAGCCCTCGCTTTTGCGGCGGTTTCCGGTCAAACGACGATCGAGCGGGACATCTTGGCCTTGCAGGAGGCCGTACGCAAAGCGCCCGACAAGCTCGACAATTGGATTCTGCTCGGACGCGCGTGGGTGCAAAGGGCCAGGCAGGCGGCCGATCCGGGCTTTTTCCTCAATGCCAGGGCTTGCGCCGAAATCGTCCTCGATCGCTCCCCCAAAAACCCTCTGGCGGAGAACCTCGTGGCCCTCGTGCTGCTGAACGATCACGATTTTGCGGGCGCGAAAGACGCGGCGGAGCAAATCCTCCTGACCCAGCCCGACGACCTGCAAGCGCTCGGTACCCTGAGCGACGCGCTGCTCGAGCTCGGACGCATCGAAGAGGCCGTGAAAGCGGCCCAACAAATGGTCGATCTCAAACCGAATCTACCCTCCTACTCCAGGGCATCTTACCTTGCCTGGTTGCATGGCGACGGCGCGCGTGCGAAGGAGGCCATTCGTCTTGCCATCGACGCCGGCCACGACGTCCACGACAAAGAGCCGCGGGCCTGGTGCCTTGTGCAGGCAGCCATGATTTTCTGGCACCAGGGCGACTATCCAGGCGCGAACGCGGGCTTCGACACTGCCCTCCAGTGGTATCCAGACTACCCACCTGCGTTGGTCGGAAAGGGGAGGGTCGACTTGGCCGAGGGGCGTCCGGCCGACGCCGTCAAGCACTTCGCCCGGGCCTACGAAATGGCGCCCCTCGTCGAGACGGCATGGCTCCTCTCGGTCGCCAAAGCTGCCGCGGGCGACGCGGTGGGGGCCGCGGAAATGGAAGCCAAGGTGCTCGACACGGGTAAGCTCAACGATCCGCGCACGCTGGCGGCCTTCCTGGCAAACAAGAACCGCGAGCCCGCATTGGCCTTGAAGCTTGCCGAGGCCGAGGCGAAAAAACGAGGCGGCCCTTACACCGACGACGTGGTGGCCTGGGCGGCGTACCGCGCGGGGGACCTCGACAAAGCCTCCGAGGCCAGCCAAAGGGCCCTTCAATACGGCACCAAGGACGCGACCCTTCTCTACCACGCGGGGGCGATTCGGCTGGCCAAGGGCGACCTTGCGGGGGGGCAAAAGCTCTTGAAAGAGGCCTTGACGCTCAACCCCCAATTCGATGTCGTGGGCGCCAAGGAGGCGGCGGGATTGCTGGAAATTGCGGGAGCGGCCAAGGATGCAACGAAGACACCCTGACGCCCTTCGCTGGCTCGGATCGCTCGCGACCTTGCTCGTGCTCATGGGCACCGCCACCCCAGCGGCGGCCCACGAGGTCGGTCTCTCGCGGGCCGAATACACTTTGCGAGGTAAGGTCGTTCAGGCGCATTTCGTCTTCTCACAACGGGAGATCGCGGGAGGGATTCCAGGTATCGACCCGAACGGTGACGAGGTCTTGGACGAGGTCGAGGTTGCGGCTGGGAAGGTCGCCTTGGAGCAGCGCCTGGTCCAGCGTCTGGTGGTCCGAGGCGACGGTCAGGAATGTCCCGGAGCCTTGCAGCAGGCTGTCTCGGGTGACCAGGACGGCCTTGCCATCGACGCCACCTACACATGCCCGAGCCGCCCGGCGAAGTTGACGTTCGAGGCCCAGATGCTCGACACGATGTCCTATGGACACCGGCACGTGGCCCATATCGAGGCGGGAGGACCTCCCATCGATGTCATCGCCCATCGCCGGCAAAGCTCGTTCGAAGTGGACACGGGTCCGGACACCGCCGCCCCCGAGCCCCAGGGCTTTGGGGAGATCGCCGCCTCGTTTTTCGTGACCGGGATCGAGCACATCCTGCTCGGCCCTGACCACCTTGCCTTCCTGTTTGGCCTAATTTTGCTGGGTGGACGCGCGCGCCCGCTGATCAAGATGATCACGGCCTTTACCGTCGCCCACTCCATCTCCCTTGCGCTCGCCGTTCTCGGTATCTGGGCTCCAAGCCCTAGCATGGTAGAGCCCGCCATCGCGGCCAGCGTCGCTTACGTGGGCGTCGAGAACTGGTTCGTGAAAGACGGCGACAAACGCTGGCGTCTCACCTTTCCTTTTGGGCTCATCCACGGCTTTGGCTTCGCCGGGGCGCTCGGGCAAATCGACCTTCCTTCCGCCCAGGTCCCCGTGGCCCTGTTGACGTTCAACCTGGGTGTCGAGGCGGGCCAATTGGGCATGTTGGCGGTGACCTTGCCGCTCGTGCTCTATTTGCGAAAGCGCGATTGGTTCCGCGAGCGTGGTGTCAAGGTGTTGAGCGGCGCGGTAGCCCTGGCGGGGGCGGTTTGGCTCGTCGAGCGCCTGTGGGGGGTGTTCTCGGCGTAGGGCCGAAGGCGCGCGGGCCGTTGGTTTTGCTTGCGCGAGGGGTTTGGGTGGTGAGAAAAAGGTACGCCATGCGAGCGAGGAGCACCGTCCCACACGCCCTCGCCGCTTGCCTGTTGCTGGGCGCCTGCAATCCAGACAAATCGACCCAGAGCGACGCGACGACGGCCGCGACGCCGCCCTCCGTGTCGGTGACGGTCGTGCCGTCGGCCCCGCCTCCGGTGGCGCGCCCCTCGTCCTCCGTCGAATTGGCGCAGGCACCCTCGACTCCACCTTCCGGCTCCGCGTCGGCCCATTTGCCGCCCGTGGCGTCCTTGCCTCCGCCGGCGGCCGATTGCGAGCCCCTCCTGCCGCCCGCGCCGCTTTCGCTCACGGGACCGCTCTTGCTCTTGCCGCAGAGCGACGGCCCGCCGCGCATCATCGCGAACGAGGATGGCGTGGCGAAGACACTGGCCCTCTCAGGGGCGGCGCCCGCTGCGCCCCCCGCCAAATCGACGACGCCCGCCTGTGTCGCCAGCCCAGACTATCTATTTTGCATGAGCCAAGCGGGGGATGTTCGGCGTTCTCGCCTGAACGGCGAAGATGCCAGTGTGGTGGCCAAGGCGCATCCCGTCACGTCCCTGTCTGCGGCCGCATTTGGGCCGAACGACACGGTGGTCGTGTTTTTGGCGGACCGTGCAACCACCGAAGGCGTGGTGATGGCGGCCTTCGCGAAGCGGGGTGACTACCCCCCCATCATGTTATCCGAAGACGGCAGTGGCGCAACCTACGTCACGGTCGCACCCTGGAATGGCCGCTTGCTTGTCATGTACCTCGATGAACGGCGGGCGATGACGCCGGTTCACGCGCGTATCGTCTCTGCCGACGACTCGCTACCGAGTGGGTTGTCGTTCGGCCGAGATGCGGTGATTTTTGTCGGCGAAGCGGGGGGATCACGCATGACGGGCGCGCTCGCGCTGTCTCCCGCAGGGCCCGGGTACGCGCTCGTGCCGAGCGTACGAGACAGCGGGAATTTCGGTCTGGCGGCGATTCAGATCGACGATCCTCCCATTGACGATGCCGACGCCACGTGGTCCCTCTACCCGAGCCACCCTGGCGTGGCCCCCGTGGCCGCGACACGCGGCCTTTTGCCGCCCCGCGCGCTGCGCGTCCGACCCGCTGAGAAGAGCGATGGGGGTAAGGTTTTGGAGCTCGGGCGCATCGCCGAGAAGGGGCATTTCTACCCAACCTGCGAGATCACCAAGGGGTCTTCCATCACCGATCCTGCCATCGTCGGAGACGCGGAAGGGGCGCTGTGGCTCTCGTACTCGACGGGAGGAAGGACGTTCGTCGAGCGTCGCGGCGCCAAGGCACGTTAAGCCAAGAACGCTTTGACCCAGGCCTCGCTCTTGTCCCAAAGCTCTCTCGCCAAGGCCGGATCCTTGGAGAGCGCGCTAGGCTCCTTCTCGCGGCTCTTGTCGTAGTAGCGACCGTCGTGCTCTGCCACTTCGCTCGACGTCGCGCAATACAGGGAGGTTTGCGCGCCCTCTTCGTTCGTCAACATGCCACGCTTCATGAACCAACGAATGGGCCAGGGCACGCGGCGCCACACGTCGGACGCGACGACGCCCGGGTGCAGTGAATAGCTGTGCACCCCGGGGCCAGCCTCGCCGCGCGCCAGCTCGGCCGTAAAGAGCACGTTCGCGAGCTTGCTCACGCGGTACTCGGGCAAGCCCGTGACCGACGCGGTGGGCTTTCGCAGCGCGTCCCAGTCAATGCCAGTGGCCTCGTAGTGGGCTTTGCTGGACACGTTGACGATGCGCGTCGGCGCAGCCTCGCGCAGGCGCGGCAAGAGGAGCCTCGTGAAGAGATAATGACCCAGGTGATTGGTGCCAAAGGCCAGCTCGAAGCCGTCTTTCGTGAGGCCCTGTTGACCTGCCAAACCCGCATTGTTGACGAGGAGCCGGAGCGGCTCGCCGCGCGCCAAAAAGGTGTCGGCGGCGCGCTTCACACTGGCCAAATCCCCGAGATCGAGGGCCAAGAACGACGCGCTTCCGCCACCGTTCTTAATCTCTTCAAGGACGGGTTGGGCCTTGTCCTCGGAACGACAGGCGAGGACCACGTGGCCAAATGTCTTTGCCAGGGTCACGGCTGTGACGCGACCAATGCCTGTGTTGGCGCCCGTCACGAGGGCTGTCGACGTCGAAGGAGCGGCGGTCATGGCGACACCCTACGATAACCGTCGCCGGATGTCCGCAACGAACCCACCGCGCGGGTGCGACAGAGCCCCACCCTGCGGCTGAGCGCCTGGAGCACGAAAAGGCGTCGACGAGGGCCTAATGACTGGGCTAGGCTGAAGAGCGCCCTTGCTTTTGCCCCTTTTGGAGGTTCCATGAAACGCCCTTGTCTCGTAGCACTCGTGCTCGGCGCAGCCGCCACGATCGGCTGTGGTGACGCCTTCAGCAGCAACGGGAGCGCCACGGCCGCGAGCTCCAGTGGGTCGGGCGGGACGGGGGGAGAGAGTGCCAGCGCCACGACTTCGGCCGTGAGCGGCACGGGTGGTGCGGGCGGTGACGGGCAAAGCTCGGTAGCGACGGCCACGACCGGGACCGGCGCGGGAGGAACGGGCGGTGGATGCGTTGACGCGGACGCGGACGGACAGACCGACTGCGAGGGCGACTGCAACGACAACGACCCCACGGTCTACCTGGGAGGGCCTGAGATTTGCGGCGATGGGCTCGATCAGAACTGCGACGGTGATCCGGACGAGGTGTCCTTTTGCCAGGGGCTCGGCACGTTCGTTTCTGTCAACGGCAACAACGCCAACCCGGGTACGCAGGCCCTGCCGGTTCAGACCATTGCGGTCGGTCTCGCCCGCGCGCTGACGATTGGAAATGGGGTGGATGTCTACGTCGCTCAAGGCATCTACTACGAGACCGTGACCCTGGTTGAGGGAGTCTCCCTGTTTGGTGGCTATGAGGATGTCGGCTGGACGCGCGATATCAAGGCCAATACGACGAGCGTGGCGTGCACCGCCTTCGTCTGCCTGAGCGCGCCGTCGACGATCACGCGAGCGACCGTTTTCGATGGGTTCTCGCTGAAGGGCCTCACGGGAGCGCCGGCCGCCGCGCCCGGCAACGCGACCGTCTATCTTCAAGGTGGGTGCCCGACGATCACGCACAACATCATTCAGGGCGGCGTCGTGAGCGGTGGCTCGGGCTCCAACGCCACGTCGAGCGGCGTTTTCATCGTGGGGCCCCAGCCGGACACCAATGGGCCCCTGATCGCAGAGAATACGATCTCGGGGGGGACGTCGACCGAGCTTTCGGTCGGGGTGCTCATTAGCGATGACCTGGCGGCGGCGGAGATTCGCGACAACTCTATTCGCGGCGCCGCAGCGAAGACGTCGCACGGGCTGACGGCCTGGGCGTCGACATCGAAGACCCTGGTTGAAAATAACGACATCCAGGCCGGAGACTCGACGACGGGTGGGAGCTTCGGTGTCGTGATCCAAGGCGCCGCCACGATCAACAAGAACCGCATCAACACCGACCTCCTGACGCTCCCCAAATGCACCCAGGTTGGCAGTGGCGCATGGTGCGGAGGGTTGTTGAGCTTCAGTGCCACGGCAACGGTTACGAACAACGTCATCCTCGGCGCCGATAGTATCTACTCCGCCGGAGTCCTGCTCTCCGAGGCAGAGGACCCGGCGGGGCAAATCATCTTGAATAGCAACTACATCGACGGCGTGGGGCAGCAAAGCGGTGCCGTTTCCAACACGTCGCGCTCCGTGGGGCTCGTCCTGCGCTCTCCCTACGTTGGAGCGAGCACGCACGCAATTTTCGGCTCGATTCGCAACAACATCTTCGTGGCAGGGCGCAACGTGAATCGGTACGGCGTCTACGAGGACGACGTGGCAGGCCAAACCTGCGATCCGTTGGCGTTCGAAAACAACGACATTTTCTTCCCATTCCAAGCGGGCGCCATCAACGCCTATTACCGCGATTGGAATGGCACCGTCGGCACGCCCTACGCGCTTATCGACACCATCAATGTCTGGGCCGGTTTCGGCGCCAATATCGATGACGACCCTCACGTGGATCAATCAGGGCACTTGCTCGTCGGCTCTCCGTGCATCAACGCCGGAACGATGGCGGAAGCACCGCTGTTTGACATGGACGACGAGTCTCGTCCCAAGGGTGCGACCATCGATATCGGAGCGGACGAAAAGCAGTAGGCCGCCGGCGTTGATCAGCAAGGGTGCCGCACCCTGCTGTTTGTCCAAACGAGGCACGACCCACAGTACCGGCGCAACCTGGGTCGACTTCCAGATGCCATTGCGTCGGGGAGGCGCCGTGGCGTCGCGTCACCCGGCGACCGTCGTGGGCGCCACACTTGCGCGGTGAAACACGTTCATCCACCATGTTC